>DASYZN010000184.1:0-12822 GCA_035946105.1 Thermoplasmata archaeon
GGGTCGGTCGATCGGACCTCGGCGGGCCGGGGGGCGGAGAGCGGGGCGGGCGGGGTGAGCGAGACATCGATCGGATGGGCGAGCGGGCCGTCGAGCGGCGTCAGCTTCACGGCGAGGCGGACCGCTCGGCCGCGGCCCCGATCGTCCCATCGCAGGGTGAGGCGACCCCCCGTCGGAAGCCCGAGGGCCGCCGCCGCGGGCGCGATCAGCAGGGGGAGGGCGAGGAAGAGCGGCGTCGGATCCCGGGTAGCGATCCCGGCGACCACCAGGAGCCCGCCCGCGGCCAGGAAGAGGAGGGACCGGTCCCTCCACCGCACGTTCGGCATCGGGGGGTCGTCCGAGGTCACGAGGCGTTCTCCAGCCGCTCGAGGTGCTCCGACATCCACCGTTGGAACTCCGCCGTCGGCAGGCCGGCGACGGTCCGGGTCTCCTCGTTGGTGAACGATCCGGCCGCCCGGATCCCCCCGGCGATCTCGAGGGAATGGATCGCCTGCACCGCGGTCTCCCGTCGGAAGGGACTGCCCCGCATCGATTCGGCGAGGGTCGCGATCGGATCGGTCCCCGGGGGCCGTGCGGTCCGGGGAGGTCCGGCCGCCCGATCGACGACGGCGAGGCCGAGGGCGGCCGAGGCGAGCCCGGCCGCGCCGACGGCCGCGCCGAGCGCGGAGGCGGGGTCGATCCCGGGGGCGGAGGCGAGCGCGGCGAGGGCGAGGGCGGCCCCCCCGAGGAGGAGGAGCGAGGGGCGGATCATCGGCCGGGGGCCGACCTCCCCGACACGTCGGCGAGGGCGCCCTCGAGGGCCCGCCGCGCGGCCTCGCCGTCCTCGGAGGTCATCGGGCGGGTCGAGTAGCGCGCGGTCTCGAAGAGCGCCGTGAGGGCATGGGCGTTCGATCGGCCGACCTGCCAGTTCGACACGAGCTCCTCCTCGATCTCCCGGGCCGTCATCGGGGCGAGTCCGGGCAGGCGGGGATCGAGCTCCTCCAGGAGCCGCCCGTAGGTCCTAAGGATCGCCGCGCGCGGGTCGGGGGCCGTCTCCTCCGCGAGCGAGCCCAGGGCGAGGGCGATCGACCCCCGGGGGTCCGGTCGGGGGGCCGAAGGTTCGACGGTGACCCCGAGGCCCGGGGCGACCGCGGCGAGGGTCACCACGGCGGCGACCGCCGCGCCCCCGATCCCCAGCCCGACGAGCGCGTCGATCACCCACCACGGCCATCCGAACGGAGCCCACGCTCCGCCGAGCGGACCGGAGGATGACTGGTTCGTCCCGTTGAGGGGGGAGGATCCCGCCGCCGCCGATCCGCCCGAGCTGTCGTTCGATCCCGGCGGCCCGGACCCCGGCCGGGTCGGCACCCCGCCCGTCCCAGGTCCGCCAACGAGGTGGAACAGGGCGAGCCACCCGACGATCATCAGGAGGATGAGGGCGATCGCGACCACGGAGGCCGTCGGGACCGGGAGCGTGCCTCCCCGGACCCGGCTCCGGACCTGATAGATGAGGAGGGCCCCGAGGAGGGCCAACGCGACGAGGCCGACCTCCTGGAGGCTCACCGGTCCGGCGAGGGTCGGCCGGTCCGTCGAGGGGAGCACCGGCGACGCGACGCCCGAGAGCGAGATCGCGGCGACGGCGAAGAGGAAGGACGCCAGCAGGACCGCCGCGATCGGCCGCGGGTCCGGCGGGCGCCGCTTCCCCCGCCCGCCCGCCATGCTCGCCTAGGGCCGCGCCGGATTATCCCGCTTGTCGGGCGCCCGCGCTGGGCCGGTCCCGGCCGGCGGCCCCCGCCCGTCGCTCGCCGAGAGGAAGTAGAAGCTCCTCCGCTCGTGCTCCACCGGGACGACGGCGAATCCGTCGACTCGGTAGCCGAGGTCGAACGCGGCCCTAAACCCGTCCCGGACCGCGTGCCTCCACGGGCGGACCCGATCGGGCGCGTGCTGTCGGACGGCCGCGAGATCGAAGGGGATCTCGAGATGGACGAGCGGCTCGGACGGCTCGGAGACCGCCGCGGGGGTCCGAAGCCCCTCCTCCCCGACCTCCGTCTCGACCACGGGGACCGAGGACCGGTACCGGGCGAGCTCCTCCTCTGCCGACGGGAGCTTCCCCTCCGAGCGGGCCGCGACGGTCGGATCGTCGAGCCTCCAGAGGAGGTGGAGGCGATCGCTCTCGAGCTCCTCGTTCTCCTTCGACCCCATGCGGCCGTAGTAGTCGACGAGGTAGCGGTCCGGGACCCCGCCGAGCCGGCGCACGTTCAGCATGGCGTTGCGGCTCCGCAGCGGATCGAACGTCCAGCGGATCTCCCGGAGCCCCTGCCCGAGGACCTCCTCGCGCTGGAACCACTTGAGCCGCCGGCCGACCCCGTGGTTCTGGTACTCCGGCCGGACCGCCGTCATGTGGGAGTATAGGTAGAGCGTCGCCCCGTCCCAGCCGAGGAACCCGAGCGAGAACCCGGCGAGGTAGATGTCCACGAAGGCGCCCACCACGAGGCCCCCGTTGTCCTGGACCGCCCGCTGGAGCGGCGCGGGGACGGGGGGTTCGTCGACGAGCCCCCAAGCGGCCGACTGGAGCTCCTCCGCGGCCCGCATCTCCTCGGGCTTCGCCAGGCGGCGGAGCCGGAACTCGGAGAGGCCCGGGGGATCGGTCACGGTCGCGCTCGCGGTCGCCCCCGACCGGATCCGAGCACGTCCCCCGGGGGTCGCATCGCCCCGTCCATGGCCGATGGGCGTCCGGCTATCGCCGGATGCGCAGCTCGAGCTTCTTCTCCTCGTACCGGAGCTCGTCGGCGGGGGTGAGCTCCCAGAGAAGGTCCTCGACCTCGGGAAGGTTCCGCAGGAACTCGGCCTTGCTCCGGGAGAGCATCAGGTGCTCGAAGCGTCGGCGGGCGACGTAGTAGGAGCCGACGAGATACGCCCCGATCAGGACGATGATCGGGCCGGCGATCACGAAGACGAGGTTGTAGTTCGGTCCGCCGGAGCTCGACAGGTCGGTCGCCCCGTTGATCGTGGGGAACGGAGGGGCGCTGCCGAGCGGGGTGTAGTCCCCGATCGCGAGGACGGTGAGGAACACGCCGATCGCGAGGAGGAGGTCGGAGAGGATCGAGCGATGGACCCGGGCCCAGTGCCGCAGGCGCCGTTGGAATGGGACGTCCGGTCGGCCCGCTTCCATTCCGAGCGCGTGAGGGGGGGCGCGATATAACGTAATCATCGAACGGCGGGACGCTCGGACCCCCGGGGGAACCGTCCGACGGATCGTACCCCCCAAGGCGCCATCGGGGAACGCTCTCGGGCCCCTCGTGGGACCCCCGGGGTCGAACGGAAGGATTATGACCCCCCAGCACGGGTCATTCGTCCATGGCTCCCGCCACACCGGCCTCAGGACCGAACACGCTGCCGCCGTCGCCGTGGATCCCCTCGGGCCCCCCGATGCCGCCGAGGCATCCGCTCTTCACTCCCCACCTCTGGCCCGCCCTCGTCCTCTGGGGCCGGGTCCTCGGACTCGTCCTGATCTTCATCGGCACGATCGTCGCCGTCGCGGGGGCGAGCGTCCCGGGGAGCTGCATCACCTCCCCGTCGAGCTGCGGATCGAACTTCATCGGCCAGGCGTGGAGCTCGATCCTCGCCGGCAAGCTGCTCTGGGTCATCGGCCTCTTCTTCCTCGCCGGCGCCAGCGGGATCCGCCTCCAGGGCGGCCTGTTCCCCGCGAGCTCCGCCTCGCCCGAGGACAGCACGATCGCCGCGCAGAAGTTGAGGGGGAACGTCCTCATCGTCGTGATCTGCATCCTCCTGATGGCGCTCCTGTTGCTGACCATCAACACCGCTCCGCCCCTCACCACGGGGATCCCGTAGGGGCGATTCCGGTCGGATCGGGAGCTCCCTAAACCCCCCCCGGGGAACCTCGTCAGCGCCCGCCGGGCCGCCGGTCGGTCCGGGCGAACGGCGTCGGTTCGCCCTCCGAGGGCCCCGCGTCGGGACCCGATGGCGGCGGTACGCTCGAGAGGACGCCGGGCGCGGCCGAACGGTAGAGCAGGAACGCGCCCCCGGCGACCAGGAGGCCGATGAGCCCGCCCGCGAGCGCGCCGGAGCCGTAGCCGAACCCGATCAGGACGAACCCGACTGCGGCCATCGGGATCCCGGACCAGGGACCTCCCTGACGCGGGCGTCCAGGAGCCTTCGAAGCCGGCATCGAAAGGATCGCCCCCATCCCCTCGAGCGAGACGATCCCCAGCGAGACCGAGATCGCCGCGAGGGCCCCCGGCAGCGAGAAGGAGGGGCCGGAGAAGTACTCCGTGACCAGGGCGATCACGAGGAGGCCCGCGATCCCGCAGCGCAGCCCGAGGGCGTAGAACGGACCCGCCCCGTCCCGGCCGAAGTAGGCGCTGCGCAGGAGGAGGAACTGGGCGAGCTCCGTCCCCCCGACCAGGGCGGCCAGGTAGAGGGCGACCCCACCGAGGGCGAGCATCGGGAGCGCCTGGAAGAGGAAGAGGAACGGGATCACGAGCGGGATCCCGACGAAGAGGCCCGCGGTGTAGGCGATCATCTCCTTACGCTCGTCGAACCGGCTCTTGGGGACCTGGGGCGCGGCGTACCGCCCGACCTCCCAGAGGACGAACCCCGCGGAGAGGAGGATGCCGGCCGCCGCGCCGACGGAGAGGGCGAAGTTCACCAAGGTCCCTTCACCCTCCGGCCCCGGGAGAGGAATCCGGTGTGGCCCAGCATGTCGAACTCAGGGCGGGTCCCCTGGGCCCCCACGTGGAGCGCCCGTTCGAGGAGCTCCACGCTCTCGACCTCCTCGAGGCCCGACGAGCGCATCGCCTGGACCGTCCGCTCCAGCTGGTTATACGTCGGGGTGTAGGCGCAGAGCCGTCCTCCCGGGCCGAGGGCCGAGATCGCCGAGTCGAGGACCGCCCAGGGCTCGGCGAGGTCGAGGAGGATCGCGTCGAACCCCTCGGGATCGAACCCGTCGAGCTGCACGTCCCGCTGCCGGAACTCGACCCGGGGGGAGAAGCCGGAGGCGGCCACGTTCGCCCGGGCCACCCGAAGGAAATCTTCCCGCCGGTCGTAGGAGACCACCCGGCCGGTGGGCCCAACGGCGTGGGCGAGGAAGAGGGTGAGGGAGCCGCTGCCGGCCCCGGCCTCGGCGACGTGGTCCCCGGGGGCGACCCCCGCGAGGTAGAGGAGGTGCTGGGCGTCCTTCGGGGTGACGATCTGGGCCTTGCGGCGCAGGTGGTCGAGCCGGTCCGAGAGGGTGGGGCGGAAGAGACGGTACGTCGCGCCGGCCCATTCGATCGCAGAGCCGGGAACGCTTCCGATCCGGTCCGAGAGGTCGATGACCCCGCGTCCCTCGATCGCCTGGGGACCGGCCCGTAGGGGAAGCAACAGCGACTCGCGCTCGCTCCGCCGCAACAGGACCAGCTCCCCCTCCGAGAACGGGATCCCGAGGGGGCGGGGGGGGATCGACGGCGTCCGGGCCCGGAGGGTCGTCGGATCCGCCCTCTCGCTCGGCTCGACCATCTCCGACCTCCAGCCGCGGCGAGGACAGGGGGCGCGTATTAACGCCTCGAGGCCCGCCGGACGCCTAGGAAACCCCCCGCGGTGTCCGGTGTCGATCCCTTCGACCGTGGCTGCGTTTTCAAATACCCCGGCCCCGATGTCCCCTAGGTGAAGCCGGCGCCGACATGGCCATCGAAGGCCCTCCTGGTCCTGGTGCCGATCCAGGGGTTCCTGCTCGCCGTCGAGTACCTGCTCGGGATGTGGACGAACCTCTACGCCCCGTCCGCGTTCACCGACTCCACCTCGTTCCCCTCGCTCGACTGGCACTACACGAACGGCTACGTGCTGGGCGTGGTCGCGATCCTCACGGTCGTCCTGGCGGCGCTTTCGCGCAAGGTACCGTACCTCGTCCTCGGCCTCGTCGCCCTCGGCGCGATCCTCGGGGCGGGCCTCTCGGGCCAGGCGTTCGTCGGAAGCGCTCCGAACAACCCGATCGATTCGTTCTCGATGTCGCTCGCCTTCCTGTTCGCGATGATCGCGACCCTCCTGTTCGGGGTCGTGATCCGGATGGGCCGATTCCCCTCCGTCGGGGCGGTCGGCGGCACCCCGACGGCGTGAACGGGCCCGCCTCCCGTCGGGGGGGCCCCGGCCGAACGCCCTCGATTGAACCAGGGCTACGGGGCGGTCGCCGAGTCCGGGCCGAGGCGCGCCCGCCCGACGGGCCGGTTTCCCGGAGTCGGGGGAATCGCGAGCCGGGCTTCGAGATCGCTCGCTAGGCTCTCCCCCTTCCAGGTGAGGGTGTAGACCGTGAGCCGCCGGGGCCAACCGACGACGTGCCGTCGCTCCTCCTTCAGGACGCCCGCCGCGATGAGGCGGGAGACGATCTTCGCCACGGCCCCTTGGGTCGCAAGCGTCGCCTCGGCGATCCCGGGCTGCGTGAAGTCGAGCGTGGCGGCGTCGTCGGGTCCCAAGCGAGGCAGGCGGGCGAGATGCAGGACCAGCCGTCGGGCGAGGCGGGTTTCGCTCAGATCCGGGACGGGGGTGGGCACGGTCGGTCGGAGGCTCGAGCGGTCTGCGACCTACTAAGGCCTCTGGAACGGGGGATCGGGTCCTTCGAGCATCCGCATCCGTTCGATGAGGTCGTCCCCGGCGCGGCGAAGACGGGCCCTCCGGTAGACCACCCCGATGGCGGTCCCCGAGAGCAGGAGGCCCGCGGCCAAGATCCCCGGGAACCAGCCCACGACGCCGGGCGGCAGGAACCCGAACCAGGGCGCGCTCTTGGCATGCGACCCGACCGGGGCGCCCGAGCCTCCGAAGCGGGCCGAGGTCGTGCCCCGCACCTCATTCCCGTCGACGGTGAATCCGACGTTCGAGCTCGTCGAGGTGTAGCCCTTCGCGTGGAAGGTGAACGTGTAGGTCCCGTTCGGAAGGAAGAAGACGATGGCGCTCCCGTTCGTCGACTTCGTCTCGTTGAACCCGGTCGAGGCGTTCGTCACGGTGACGCTCCAGTTCGTGCCGTTCGGGAGGCCGAACTCGACGATCACCACCGGATAGGTGCTCGCGGCGAAGGCGACATCGACCGTGACATTGGTCCCGTTGACCCGGACGATCCCGGAATCGGGGGTCTGGTAGCCGGAGACGGAGAGGACGACGTAGCCGTAGGTCCCGTTCGGCTCTAGGAACGTGACGTTCGACGTGAGGGAGCTGGAGAGGCTGCTGCCGATGGTGACCGCCCAGCCCGTGGAGGCCTTGAGGCCCCGCTCGTGGAAGGTGAGCTGATACGACCGATTCGACCCGGGCCCGCCCCCGGTCGCGTTGAAGGTGATCGGGACGGCGATCCTCGACCCCTGGACCGTGACGTTCCCTCGGCTTGGCGCCGCGGTGAATCCGGTCAATGGGGCCACGAGGAACTGGTAGGTCCCGTTCGGCCGGGTGAAGTTCTCCCAGGCACCCGTTCCGTTCGCCGATCCCGTCCCGGAGAGATTGACGGCCCACCGAGTCCCGTTCGGGAGGCCCCGTTCGGCGAACGAGACCTCGTAGGTCACCGACGAAGTGGCGAAAGCGACCGTGACGCTGACGGCGGTCCCCCGGACGAGGAAGCTCCCCCGTTGGACGGTCGCGTTCGATCCGTCCGAGGCGGTGTAGGTGTAGCTGCCGTTCGTAACGTAGAAGATGATGGGGTTGCCCGCGCCGGAGCTCGAGGAGGGGTTCCCGCCCCCCGTCAGGGCGACCCCCCAGAATGATCCGGAGGCGGCGCCGCTCTCCGTGAACGTGACGGCATAGTACGGGGTCCCGATCGGATTCGACGGATCGAGGCACTCGAACGTCCCATTGAGGGTGTTCGTCGTACACATCCACCCCGCATCCGGATCGTAGGCGACCCCGGACGGGTCGATCGAGACGTAGGCGGCGACGCTCTCGTTCGTCGTGTTGACGATGACGAGATCGTTGTATCCCCCTCCGACCCAGACCTCCCGGGTCCGACTGTCGTACGCGAGACCCTCCAGGGGGATCGTGCCGTTCACCTTGATCGAGACGGCGACCGAGAGCCGCGTGGTGTCGATCACGGAGAGGTTCTTCGAGCCGTTGTTCGACACGTAGATCGTGTCCGTCCGGTTGTCGAGCGCCAATCCATACGGCTGATTCCCGACCCGGATCGAGGCGACCACCCGGTTCATCGTCGCATTGATCACCGTGACGTTCGAGCCTCCGGAATTCGCGACAAATACGAGACGGGTCGCGGGATCGTAGACCACCCCCACCGGTTTCGAGCCGACGGTGAGGTTCGCGACGGAGGTGTGCTTCGATTCGGAGACGACCGTCACGTTCGAGGAGTTCGTGTTCGCCACGTAGGCCTCGCCGTTCGTGGGATCGAAGGCGATCCCGTGGGGGGCCGCCCCGACGGCGATCGATCCCCGAGAGACCCCGTTCACGCCCGACAGCAAGCTCACGTTGTCGGACCCCGTATTCGTGACGAAGACCGTGTCCGAGGCGTTGTCGATCGCGACCCCGAACGGGGAGGAACCGACCGCAAAGACCCCGGAGACGTTGGCCGAATAGTTCCGGATCCCTGAGACGGGCACCACATCCACGCTGCCCGGCGGGGCGGCGACCCAGAACGAAGCGTCCGCCGAGTCGTAGGCTAGCCACACGGCCCGACCCGAGAAGTACTGGGGCCCCGGGGCGGAACGCAGGGCGGTGGTCGTCAGTCGGAACGCCGGGGCGCCCGGGGACGAGTGTCCGCTCGCGGGGTCCCAGGCGTGCCACCCGCCCACGTGGGGCGCGAGGGAGGGCCTGGCCGCCGACGGAACCGACGTCAGGATCCCAACCCCGGAAACAAGCAAGAGGAATAGAACGGCCCCGACGACGAAGGCTGTCGAGGGAGGTCCATGGGATCGCCGCGCCTTCGGACCTTCCAACTCAAGGTCGGATCGGGCGAGGTCACTCGTCGATCGATGCGGGGTCGACACAAGGGGGTTCCGGGCGTCTCGCGGGATATACGTTCGTACGGTTTATTCCGCGACGGCCCCGACGAGTTGCGGGCGGAGCGTCGAGTCAACTGATCGGGCGGCGCCCGTCGTCCCGATCGGTCCACGGAGCCGACGGGCCCCAGCGAGCCGCTCGCCGGGCGCCGCGGAACGCCCGGTCCGACACCGCCCATGACGGCGATGCGGCCCGACGACCCGAGCGCCTGGGCCGCCGAACCCCGGGTCGTTTGGTTCGGGACGGTTGGGCTTATACCACCAGGAAATGTCGGCTGGAACGGGAAGGTGTTCGAACGAGTTTCCTCCCGACTTTCGCTGGGGATCCCGTGGCCGAGGCGGGCGAGGACGATCCCTTGCTACGACGGCGGAAGTACGCGGGCATAGTGTAGTCTGGTTATCACATAGGCTTGCCAAGTCTATAACTCGGGTTCAAATCCCGGTGCCCGCACCTTCCCGGAATCGATGGACGAACGGCGAGAACGGGCGGGAGCGCCGCAGGAACGGTCCGACCTGCAGGGCCCGACCCGCCGGTCGCTTCCCTGCCCTTCCCGGCAGGCCGCCGGGACCGCGAACGCCCCCCGATCAAGGGAGCGGGGTTCGGGCGCGGCATCCTTAGCGCGAGGCGCGGGTCCGTGAACGTCCTCCCGCCGATCCTCGAGGACCGCCGGTGCTTCCCCAGAGCGTTGGACAATCCGCTGAGGCGATGGCTCTCGCCCCCGTCGCGGGAGCTCGACCTCGTGGGGATCGAGCCGGGGCAACACGTCATCGACCTCGGCGCGGGGATCGGCTACTACGATCCCGAGATCCTCGACCGCCTCGGGCCGTCCGGGCGGTTGACGATCGTTGACATCGATCCGGAGAACCTCGAACTGGCGCGCCAAAGGATCCACGACGACCGGCGAGCGAGCCTCCATGTCGGCTCCGGCGCCGACCTTGGATTCCTCGGGGACGCCTCGGTGGACCGGGCCCTATTGCTCTTCGTTCTCTGCTGCCTCGCGGAGAAGGAGCGCACGCTCGACGAGGTCTGGAGGGTCCTGCGGCCGGGGGGTCGGCTATTCGCCGTCTATCCGAGGATCCCGAAACTGTGGATCCGCCGCAAGCGCGGGCTCGCCGTTCGCCGGGAACGTTGGAGGGCGATCCAAGCGCGACGCCCCTGGCTCGACCGACCCGTTCGGCCGGGTCGGGTCGTGATCCGCCATCTCCTCGAGAAACCTCTCTAACGAAAAGGGTATATGGGGGACGCCAGTGGCCGACCCCTTGACGGCCGCAGGGGTTCCCGCGGCCGCGGGCGTGGCCGTGTCATCGGGTGCTCTCGAGCCGGCGCCGCCCGACGAGCCGACCCTCACGCGGTTCGAGCGCGCCCGCATCCTGGGCGCGAGGGCCCTGCAGATCTCCCTCGGCGCCCCGATCCTGATCGACGTTTCCGCGCAGCTTGTCGATCCGGTCGAGATCGCGGAGCGCGAGTACGCCGCCGGCGTGATCCCGATCACGGTCCGGCGGGGCCTCGCCCGGTAGGGCTCGGGCCCGCTAGAGGGCCGATCGGTCGAGGGCGGTCGAGCAGGGGCAGGAGCGAGCTCCGGCCACCTCGGGGATGAGCGCGGAGAGGATCTCCCCCATCCGCCCGACGTTCTCGCGCATCGTCCGCACGATCTGGTCCGCCTCGACCGGATGCTCCGCCCACACGTCGAAGTCGGTGACCATGGCGAGGCAGACGTAGCAGAGGGCGCGTTCCCTCGCGAGGGTTGCCTCGGGGACCAGCGTCATCCCGATCACATCGGCGAACGTCCGAAAGAGGCGCGACTCCGCCCGGGTCGAAAACCTCGGGCCCTCGACGCAGACGTAGGTCTTCCCGGGGACGAACGGGTGGCCCCGGGCGCGCCCCGCCCGCTCGGCGGCCTTGAGGAGCCGGGGGCAGAACGGATCGGCGAGCGAGACATGGTGGACCTGCCCGCCGTCGTAGAAGGTCGTCGGCCGCTGCTTCGTCCAGTCGACGAACTGGTCGGGGAGGACGAACGTGCCCGGGGGAAGGTCCTCCTTCAGGGACCCCACGCTGTTCAGGGCGAGGATCGTCTCGGCGCCGAGGGATCGGAGGGCGTCGATGTTCGCGCGGTAGTTCACCCGGTGCGGCGGGATCGTGTGGTCGGGGCCGTGCCTCGCGAGGAAGAGGACCGGCGTTCCACCGATCGATCCGGATTCGATCGGGCCGGACGGCGCTCCCCAGGGAGTGCCGACCCGATGGCTCGACCGCCGCTCCGTCCCGAAGAGGCTCGTGACCCCCGAGCCGCCGATCACCCCGATCGGCGCCGCCGTCATCCGGCCTCCGGTCGGCCCTTGAGGCCCGCACGGTGGAGGACCTCGGCGAGCGTGACGTCGCCCCGGGTCCGCTCGACGAGCGCCCGCGCGCTGTCCTGCTTCGGCTTCAGCGGGACGATCGACCTCGGCGTCTCGAACCTGAGGAGGATCCCCAGGATCGACTCCATCTCGGCGAGGCGGCGGCGCGCCTCCTCCGGGGAGCCCTGGGAGAGCGCCGCCAGCGCGAGCCGACGGACCTCCCCCGCGAGGTCGCCGAGGCCCGCGAGGTACTCTTCCGGCGGCACGCCGAGATCCTCCGGCGAGGGGAACGGCTCCCCCCGGACGACCCGGTCGAGCAGGATCGCCTCGACCGCCTCCTGCAGGGCGTCGTGGGCTAGGCCGGCCTCCCCGCGGCCCTTCCGATGCCCCCGGCGGGCGAGCGCCCTCGCCCCGCGCTCGATCGACCGGATCTCCGCCTCGATCGACCGCCCCTCGTGGAGGCGCGCCATCGCCCCCTGGGCGGCGCGGCGAAGCCGCTGGCTCTCCTCGAACAGCTCCTCCCGCCGACGCTCCCGGCGCATGAGGTGCCGTTCGATCGACCGGATCGCGCGCTCCCCGAGGAGCGGCGAGCGGCGGGGCCTCCCGCCCCTAGCGGAACGGGGTGAATCGGACGTCGTCGTCCCCTCCATCGAGGATCCCGAGTCGGACGCCGGCGTCGAGCCATCCGTGGGCGTAGCTGGCGGCGGCCAGCGCCCGCTCGGCGTCCCCCCGTTCGAGGAAGTGCTGGGCATCGGAGAGATAGGCCCTCGCCATGCCGAGGAAGTCCTCCGAGGCGCCGACGAGGAAGGAACGCGCGGGAGGCGTCGAGCGCACCCGGGCGATCGCGTCCCGGGTGAGGGCGATGTACCGATCGTCCAGCGCGCCGTCTCGCGGGGACGTCGGTCCGCCGGGGACGGGAGAGGCGCGCTCGGCCGGGTCGGGCGTCACCCCTTCGGCACCTTCTCCCAGTCCTTGAGGAACCGGGCGAGACCGAGGTCCGTGAGCGGGTGCTGGACGAGCTTCTCCATGACGGCGTAGGGCATCGTGGCGATGTCGGCCCCCAGCTTCGCCGCCTCCAGGACGTGGACCGGGTGCCGGACGCTCGCCACGAGCACTTCGGTCTTGAACCGGTAATTCTGGTAGATCGTGAGGATCTCGTCGATGAGCTCCATGCCGATCTGCCCCTGGTCGTCGAGCCGCCCGATGAACGGGCTCACGTAGGCGGCCCCGACCTTGGCGGCGAGGAGCGCCTGGTTCGCCGAGAAGACGAGGGTCATGTTCACCCGGGTCCCTTCGGCGGCGAGGGTCTTCGTCGCCTTGAGGCCCGCGGGGGTCATCGGGCACTTCACGTAGATCGAGGGGTGAATGTCGCGCAGGTGCCGGCCCTCGGCGACCATCTGGTCGGTCGCCGTCGCGACGACCTCCGCCGAGACCGACGAGACGCCCATCGCGGTGATCTCGCGGAGTACATCCTCGAACTTGCGGCCCTCCTTCGCGACGAGCGACGGGTTGGTGGTCACCCCGTCGAGGA
>DASYZN010000185.1:0-29315 GCA_035946105.1 Thermoplasmata archaeon
GGCGCGTCGGCCTCGGTCACCCTACCGGCTCCCCCGGACGACCGGTCGGAATCGGCGATGGGCGTGGCGGGCGGCCCTGGGAGGGTCCGCCTTCGGGGGATGGATGTGCCGGACGAGATGTCGGGCCCCGCGGCCCATCAGCTCGCCGAAGGCGAGTGGGGCGGAGAGCGGGAACGGCGCACGGGCCGCCTGGGCGAGCGCGGCCGGCAGCCGGCTCCCCCCCTTCGCGCCGGGCCGCTCCCCCAACGGCCGCACATAGCTCGCGGCGCCAATCCCGACGAACGAGAGGCCGCGCTGGATGCCCCCGGTGACCGCCGAGCCCGCGGAGGGGAATCCCGCCTGGGCGAGCTGCCCACCGGCGGCGGAGATCAGGGAAGGGGCTCCCACCGAGATCGTGAGGTAGCCGAGGAGGAGGAGGATCGAGGGACTCCCGACGGCGAGCTCCAGCGGGACCACCATGACGCACGGGAGGAACGCGGCCTCCCCGAACATCATCCAGGCCTTGCGAGCGAGCGGCCGGAACGTCGGCAGCGCCCCGAGGAGGGTGAACGCGGGCAGGAGGACGAGGAGGACCCCCAAGAGGGCGTCCCGGACCGCGAGGGCGATGGCGATCAGCAGGACGAGGCTGAACAGGATGAACGAGACGATGAACGCGAGCGCCCCGTTGTCCCAGCTGAACTTGAGGCCCCCGAACCCGTCCAGGTTCGCCCAGACCTGCCAGGCCCCGCCGTCGAATCCGGCGATCGTCGGGTAGGCGGCGCCCGCGAGCCCGAGGACGGCGCCCGCGACGGGGACGGTGAGGTTGGCGAGGACGACGTAGACGAGGAGGGTCGGGAGAAGACTCTCGAGGCGGGCCGTCTCCCTCCCGAGAACGGCGTGGGCGAGGTAGAGGAGTCCGATGCCGAGGACGATGAGGACGATCGCCGGATCGACCAGGTGGACGAGCAGGCTCTCGGAGAAGGCGGTCGCCCGATCGAGGAACGAGCCATCCGACGCCCCGATCGTCGGAAAGAGCGCCGACGGCGCCAGCTCGGGCACGACGAGCCCCTCGTAGGTCGGCCCCGTGATGGTGCTCAGCAACAGGGTGAGCGCGGAGAAGAGGGCGAAGAGGATCGCCTGGATGGCGGGGCCCAGGGGGTCCATCGTCGGGGCCGCTCATCCGCCGGTCAGGATCCATTGGGCGAGGCTCCAGACCAGGCCGCTCAACGCGGCGGCGAAGATCACCGTCCCGACGATCGCGTCGCGGGCTCGGTCCTTCGCCTGGACCTTCTTCGTCACGTCGGTGGAGAACCAGCTCAGCGCGACCCGCGCCCAGGCGATGGCGAGGATCGCGCCCCCCGCGGCCCCCAGGAGGGCCACGATCCGACCGAGGGACGCCGAGAAGTTCCCCACGACCGAGTCGTTCGCCAAAGCGAGGGGGGCCGAACGTGGGACGGCGAGCGTCCGCAGCGCAAGGGAGCGGGGCGCCGGGTGGCCGGGCACCGCGATGCCCGCGAGGGCGACGAGGCCGAGGACCGCGAGGGCGGCGGCGGCCCGGACGAGGCCCGGATCGGTCACGCCGGAACCTCCGGATCCGACGCGGGGGGAGGGTCGTCCGTCCGGAACAGGAGCTCACGCCCCTCGGGATCCGTCGTCGAACGCACCCGGCCCGAGGAACGCAGTCTCGCGAGGGCCGGGCCGAACGAATCCGCCGGCACCCCCTCCTCTTCCGCTAGGCCGCGGAGCCGCTCCCGTTCGATCCCCTCGGATTCATCGAGCAGCCGCTCGAGGGTCGCGATCGCCTGCCGGGACGGGTCCGGCGGCGGAGCGACGGGGCTCCGCCTTTGCCACCGCCGCCAGAGCCAGAAGCCGACGGTCGCGGCGAGCACGAGTCCGGCCACGACGGCCCCGACCGCCGAGGCAGGGGCCGAGGTCGGTGGGGCCGGGGTCCGGGTCGCCGGGGGGGCGGACGGCCCTCCGAGGGCCGGAGGCGCTGACGGCGCGGCCGTTCCGACGGCCACCGTGAGGGCGGTCGACGAGCCGCCCCCGAGCGCGTCGGAGGCGGAGAACGTGATCTCGAGGAACCCCTCGGAGAGCGGGTGCGCCGTCCAACGGAACGGCCCCGGGGAGAGGAGCGTCGAGACGACCGACTCCCCGTCCGACAAGCTCAGTCGATAGTCGTACGGTGGGAGCCCCCCCGAGAGGTCGAGGGCGAGATCGAGCCCGCCGCCCGACGAGACGTTCGCGGAGATCGGCACGAGCCGGAGCGCGAGGGGCGGAAGGACGACGAAGCGCACGGTCGCATTCATCGGGACCCCCGCCCCGTCGACCACGGAGACCCCGAGCGACGCGTTCCCGGACCCCAGGAAACGGCCGGACCAATCGATCGATCCGCCGGCGGCCGCCCCGCCTCGCATCCCCCCGACGTCCGTGGCGGGCAACGAGGTCGACGCGGTCCAGAGGTACGGCGGCGTGCCTCCGAGCACGTAGCCGCTGCCCTGGGCAAGGGACCCGGCATCGACCGTTCCCTCGTCCGCGGTGAACACGAACTGCGGACTGGGCGCCACGTAGGCGACCGGCGCCTCGACGACCGTCGTGACGCCCGAGCGGTCGGTGACCGCGGCCCGGATCCAAGCGACGCCAGGACCCGAGGCCTCCGCGAGGAACTCGGTCCCCATGGCGTGGGGGAGGGAGGTCAGGTTGCCCTCACCCCCCGGGAGCATCTGCCAGTCGAGGAGGAACGGGGGGAAGCTCCCCGCGACGTCGAAGCGGATGGGGATCGGGCGACCGACGTCGGTCTCGGGAGCGCCCGAGCTCAACCCGATCGAGGGGGCCGATCCGACGACGACGGTCGCGTTCGCCGAGGCGCTGTCGTTCAAGAGGTCCCAGACGCGCACTCCGAGCTCGACCGCGCCGGACGGCGGCGCCTGGAAGCTCAACGTCGCATTGGGTCCGCTTCCGCCGAGGGAGTCGTTCCAGAGGTAGCGGGCGATGCCGAGCAGGCTGAAGGGGACCGCGCGAACCAGCACGGTCGAGTTCGGCTCGACCGGCAGCGCCGGTAAGGAGATCCGTACCGTGACGGGAAACCCTCCGGTGGACGCCGGAGCGGCCGCCGGGCCCCGCCCCTCGCTCGGGCGCAGTGGATCCGAAGGCGCGGACGTTTGCGCGCGGAGACCGACGGCGTCGCCGGGCGGCTCCGCGACCGGGAGCAACCCGATCGCCATCACCCCGGCGAGCGCGGCGCCGAGGAGCGCGTAGCTCGCCGGGCGCGACGAGCGGTTCGACCGATGGGCAGGCGTTCGGGTACGGGCACGAAGGCACGCGGACGTGGCAACCATCGGACGCTCGGAGCCGGCCCGCCGTATTTCCGCCGGGCTCGGCCGGCGGAAGCTGGACGATGGGCTACCGATCGATCCGCAGGGCGAGGTGGTCGCGGGAGAACGGGGCGAGGTCGATCGTCTCCCGGATCGTGAGCCGGTCGAGGGCGAGGTCCCCGCGGGCCTCCTGGAGCACCGACCGCGCCGACCGGGACTGGGAGACCGACCGGACCTTGAGGAGCAACAGGCCGACCCCCCGGGGGGCGAGGCAGGCCGAGGCGTTCTCCCGGAAGATGCGCGCCTGGCCGCGCTGGGCGACGTCCTGGTAGAGGAGGTCGACCTCGCCGACGTCCGCCGCGTAGCGCTCCGGCAGTTGGGCGTCCGCGAGGATCGGCAGGAGGTTCGTGCGGCGTCGCGCGAGCGCGAGCAGCGGAGCGAAGGAGACGGGGCTCCGTTCGATCAGGAAGATCTCCGCTTCGGGGAGCAGGTCGGAGAGATGGCTCGCCGTCGTGCCGTGGGAGGCGCCGAGGTAGAGGACCTTCCGAACGCCGTCCAGGAGGCTCGGCGCGCCCCCGTTCAGCAGAAAGGCCGCCAATTTCGAGCGGAACGGGTCCCACGCCCGGAACTCCCGATCCCCGTCCCGGATCAGCGCCTCGCCGTAGACCCGTTCGCCGGGAATGGCGTTCTCCGTGTAGAGATCCCTTCCCCGGCGGAGCAGGTGGGCAAGGGGGGGATCGGGCACGGTCCCTCAGTCGATGGCGGCGACGAGATCGACCTCGACCGGGGCGTTCAACGGGAGACCGGCGACCCCGAGGGCGATGCGGCTCCCCCGCCCGCGGCCCTCGCCGAGGTGGTCGAAGAGCCGCTCGGAGGCGCCGTTCGCCACCTCGTGGGCCCGATCGAACCCCGGGGGACTCGCGACGTACACGGAGAGCCGGACGATCCGGCGGACCCGTTCGAGGGATCCGAGGGCCTCGGAGAGCGCGCTCAACGCCTGCAGGGCGGCGCGGCCCGCGACCTCCCGTGCCGCCTCGACGCTGATCTCCCGACCCACGAGGCCGGCCGGGTCGGCCTTCCCGTCCCGGGTCACGATCTGACCCGAGACCCAGGCCCAACCGTTCTCGATGGCGACCGAGGCGTACTTTCCGGCGGGCTTCGGCGGGGGTGGAAGGGCGGGGACCGTGCCCGGACCCACCTCCTTGGGCGGCTCGACCATGCCGCGCCACTTCGGCCTCGCCTAATGGGTTCATCGGAGGGGACCGAGGGAGGCCGGACCCCGAACATCGCCCTGTCGGACCCCGGGCCGCCCTCCGAGGACGGCGCGGCCCCGCCCTTCCGCACGACGGACAGGTTATGACCCGAGACCAGGTGCCCCGCCCTTCGGATCCTCCGGACCGATCGATGCAGAGGGATCAGCACGGGCGCTCCTCGGGCGCCTTCGGGGCGCTCGAGAGGGCCGTCGTCGACCACGCCTTCGCCCTGCAGCCCGGCTACGCCGTCTTCCTCGGGCTGCACGAGTACGATGGGCGCCTGCCGGATTACGCCAGCGGGGCGACGGAGGCCTGGCTCGCCGAGACGGACCGGCTACTCGCCAAGCTCGCCTCCGCCTCGGGCCTCACGGACGAAGAGAGCCTCGATCGTACGCTGCTGGCGCTCCTGCTCGAGAGCCCCGCGTTCGACCTACGGGTCGCGCACGACCTCGACCGCAATCCGATGTCCTACCTCGGCGCGCTCTCGCTCACCGCCTACCTGGTGCGCGAGTACGCCCCCGCCGCCCAACGGGTCGACGCCATCGTCCGCACCCTCCGGGAGGTCCCCCGGTTCCTAACGAACGGGCTCCGACGGCTGAAGCCCCCGCTCCCCAAGCCGTTCCTCGACCTGTCGATCTCGATCGGCGCGGGACTGCCGAGCCACTTCGAGGAGGCCGAAGCGTTCGCGGCCCAGGCCTCCCCTTCGCTCGGGCGGTCCGTCGCGGAGGTCCGCGGCGCCGCCGAGGCCGAGGTCCGCTCCTTCCTCGATCGGATCCGGGACGAGTGGCTCCCGACGGCCACGACGGAGTTCGCGCTCGGCCCCGAGCGATACCAGCGCCTGCTCTGGGTCCGCGAAGGGATCCGGACCCCCTTCCGAGAGATCCTCCTAGAGGGGCAACGGGACCTCGCGAAGAACCAGGCGCGCCTGAGCGAACTGGCGGCCTCGGCGACGCCCCCGCGTTCCGTGTCGGCGCTGCTCGAGGAGCTCAACCAAGACCACCCGAAGGCCGACGAGGTCGTCTCGACCGCCCAGCGCTACGTCGCGCAGACCCGCGCCTTCGTCCTCGAGCGGGAGCTGGCGACGATCCCGACCCCGGATTCCTGCCGGGTCGAAGAGACCCCCAGCTACGGCCGGGCCCTCTCGACGGCGAGCATGAACCCCCCGGGCCCGTTCGACACCGCCGGCGACGAGGGGATCTACTTCGTCACCCCGGTCGATCCCGCCTGGTCCCCGGATCGCCAGGAGCAGTGGCTCCGTTCGCTCAACCACGCCCTCCTCAGGAACATCACCGTCCACGAGGTCTATCCGGGCCACTACCTCCAGTTCCTTCACCACCGACGGGCCGCGGCGACCCTCACCCGGAAGGTCTACCTGTCGAACTCGTTCACCGAGGGCTGGGCCCATTACGCGGAGCAGCTCGCCATCGAGGCCGGCTTCGGGCGCGGCAGCCCCGCCGCCGAGGCCGCCGAGCTGCACGACGCGCTGCTGAGGGACTGTCGCCTGATCGCCTCGATCGGACTCCACACGTCGAACATGACCCTCGAGGAGGCGACGCATCTCTTCGAGACCGAGGCCCACTTCGATCGGCTGCCCGCGGAGCGGGAGGCGATCCGTGGGACGTTCAACCCAGAGTACTTCTGCTACACCCTGGGGAAGCTCGCCATCCTCTCGGCCCGCCGCAAGTACCTAAACCAAAAGTTCTCCGGCTCGCTCAAGGCGTTCCACGACCGCCTCCTGTCGTTCGGCGCCCCGCCGGTCGGGCTGCTCGAGGAGCTCTTCGCCCACTAGCCCGCCCTAGGCCGGGACCCGCGTCGGGGCACCGGCCGAGCGAGGGGATAGACGTACATCCGCTCGCCCTCGGTCTCCGTCCGGCCCCCCGTCGACCTGTAGAGCCGATGGGCCGCCCGATTCGCCGGGTCGTCCGTGAACACGAAGAGCTCGTCGAATCCTCGGGCGCTCCCGAGCCGAAGGAGACGGCGGATGAGCGCGGATCCGACCCCCCGGCGCCGGGAGGGTCCGTCGACCGCGATCTCGTAGAGGAAGAATTGCGGGCGCGCGGTGTGCAGCTGTCCGAGCACCGTGCCGCGGGCGAAGCCGATCGGCCGCCCGCCGACATCATGGGCCAAGAGGAACAAGTTCCGTCGATCGGACAGGAAGGCTCGGACCGCCCGACGCGACAGAGCGTGGTCGAACAGCGCCGCCGCCCCGAGGACCTTCGCCTCGTCGCCGGGGCCGAGCTCGAGGAGTCGAGAGGCCGGGCGGCCCGACGTGGGCCGGAGAGGTCGTCCGACGGCGGACGACGGCGCCGTCGGGCGGCGCCCGAGGCGCCGGCTCACGGGCGCTCGACCCCGCCAGGACGGCCCTCGGGCGGGAGGGCCGATCGGCCCCCCGATCCCCGGGCCCGGCGGACCGGACGGGGCCCGGTCCGGTCGAGACCCCAGAGCCGTCCGATCGACCCCACCAGAAGATCGGCGACCTCCTCCGGCGGTCGTGCGGGAGCGGAGAGCGCCTCGAACGTCTCGAAACTGGTGAGCGACGCCAGCAGAGCCGCGGCGGATCGATCGTCGAGGGCGAGGGCGCCCACCGGGCGGACCCGACGGAGGAGGTTCTCGGCCGCCGTGCGTCGCCACTCGTCGCGGTCCCGCAGGGCGCGGAAGAGGCTCGGATGCAGGACGCCGAACGCCCGCAGGCGACGCATCAGCAGGCGGTCCGACGCCCAGAAACCGGCGAAGATCCCGACGAACTTCCTCACCGCCTCCCCGGGGTCGGGCTCTGCGAAGACCTCGGGCATCCGTTGCATGCCCCCACGGAACGCGAGGTGGTCCGCGAGCGCCTCGAGGAGCCCTGCCTCCGAATGGAAGCGGTTGTAGACAGTCATCCGGGAGACCCCCGCCTTCCGACCCACCGCTTCCATCGAGAACTCCGAGGGGTCGGTCTTCCCTCCGAGAAGGGCCCGCGCGCCATCGAGGATCCGCAGCCGGGTCGCCTCGGAGGGGCCGCGCCGCCGGCCGAGGTCGTAGCGCCGAGGAGACATCCTGCCCACCGAACCGTCGCGCGTTATGAGCCAATCCACAAGCGTTATTTAGGTTTACAGTCTATACAATTATTATGAGCGGAGAATCCGAGGGGACCGGCGCGTCCGGTCCCAACGACTACCAGGGGAAGGTCGCCCTCGTCGTGGGCGCCAGCAAGGGGATTGGGGCCGCCACGGCCCGGATGTTGGGCCGGCGGGGCGCCCGGGTGGTCCTGTCGTCCCGCGATCTCGCCGGCCTGGACGCCGTGGCGCGCGAGGTGCGGGACCTCGGCGGGGAGGCGTCCGTGATCCCGGTCGATCTCGGCAGCGACGAATCGGTGCGGGGCCTCGGCGGGTCGCTCCGGGACCGGTTCGGCCGTCTCGACTTCGCGTTCAACAACGCCGGCGAGGGGGCGCTGCCCGCGGATCTCGCGGAGGTCCCGGTCGGGAGCTTCGACGGGGTCTTCCGGGTCTCCGTCCGAGGGACGTTCCTCGCGATGCGGGAGGAGATCCCGCTCCTCCTCGCCGCCGGAGGGGGCGCCATCGTGAACATGTCGTCCACGGCGGGCGTGTCGGCGTTCCGGGGCGGCGGCCCCTATACCGCCGCGAAGCACGCGGTGATCGGGCTCACGAAGGCGGCGGCGCTCGACTACGCCGAGCGGAAGCTGAGGGTCAACGCGGTCGCCCCCGGCCCCATCGAGACGCACCGGATGAAGGACCTTCCGGAGTCCTACAAGGCTCGGGCTCGGGAAGCGGTCCCGATGCGGCGGCTCGGGACCAGCGAGGAGGTCGCCGAGGCCGTGGTCTGGCTCGGGTCGGATGCCGCGCGCTTCGTCACGGGGGCCACCCTGTTCGTCGATGGGGGCCGCATGGCGGGGTGGGGATGAGCATGGGGGACGGGGTCGAGGCTCGGGGAATGTGGCCCCGAGGCGGGATCGTGCCGGCGGCCCTGCTCATCGCCGTCCTCGCCGTAGGCGGGGCGCTCCTCCTCCTGGCCTTGGCGGGGGCGACCCCGCCAGCGCCGTTCGGCGGGGCCCATCCCGGTTTCTGGTTCGTATTCCCTGTCGGCTTCGGGCTGTTCTGGCTATTGGTGATCTTCGTCGTCCGTCCCCGGTGCTGGGGCTGGGGTGCCGGCCTAGGACCTGCGCGATCGGGGCTCGACGAGGCGAAGGCCACGGTCCGGGTCCGATTCGCCCACGGAGAGATCTCGAAGGCCGAGATGGGCGAACTTCTCCGCGACCTCGACGCGACCTCCAGCCCGACACGGAGAGGGTAGCCAGATGCTCGACCGGTCCTCGCCCCCCTCCTTCGGCCCGGGAGGGGGGGAGTCGCGGGCGACCGACCTTCATCGGGCCGGGACGCTCCTCAGCCTTTCCGGGATCGTCTTCCTGCTTACCGTCATGGTCCTCGAAGCGCTCTCGCCGGGCTACAGCACCCATCACAACACGATCAGCGACCTCCTAGCCGTCGGCACGGGAACCTCCCTCCTCGGCGAGCCGATGATCTTCCTGGCGGCGATGTGCTGGATCGGGGGAGCGTACTTCCTCTTCCGGCGCACCGGTCAACCGGGGTGGCTCGCGCTCAACCTCCTCCCGGGGACGGGCCTCCTCCTGGCTGTCCTCTCACCGGAGAACGTGAACCTCGCCGTCCATTCGTTGGGAGCCGTCCTCGCCTTCGTCCCCGGGCCGATCTCGGCCCTGCTGTCCTATCGGAGGCTCCGCTCGCCGTTCCGCTATCTCGCGCTCGCGCTCGGTGCGATCAGCCTCGCGGGGACGGCGATCTTCTTCGGAGCGTACGAGACCCCCCTGGTCCAGCAGGGGTTGGGTCCCGGCGGTTGGGAACGGGTGATCGTCTACCCCCTCTTCCTCTGGCTGATCGGCCTCGGGAGCGATCGGCTCAGGGCATCGACCGAACGGACGCCGGGGTCGCCGAGGGTCGAGGCGGGGTTCGCGCCGGAGGGTCCGCTGGATCCGGGGGCATCGTCTTCCTTCGGAACTTCGTGACGGCCCACAGCGCCAGCACCAGGAGCGCCAGCAAGATCGTTCCGAGGAGGAGATATCCCTCGGTCGGAGGAATCCCGAACCAGGCGGGAGGCGCCGATCCGTTCGTTGGAGCCGCGCCGGATCCGCGGATCGTGACGCTGAGGTCCTCGGATACAGAGGCATTGGCGCTATCGTTCGCCCAGACGATCACCCCGTACCTCCCGGCGCTCGCATACCCATGGAACGGGCTCGCGACGACGTCCCGTGAGCCATCGCCGAACAGCCAGGTCCAGTGGAATGGCGCCGTCCCGCCGGATTGGGCCGCCGAGAAGGTCAGTGCGTTCCTGACCACGGGATCTCCCACGACCGTCGGAAGAGCGAGTCCGAGCGTTGGGTTCACCTCGAACGGGACGGAGGCAGACCTCGTCGCAACCCCAAGGGAGTCGGTGACCTGTACGGTAACGGAATATCGACCGAAGACGGTCAAGGAGCAGGCGATCGAGGCTCCGGACGTTGGGCAGCCGGTCGGGATCCCGAACCATTCGAACGCATACCCTCCGGATCCCTGAGATCCGGTCGCCGTCAAGACGAGGGTCTGGCCCACGTCGTACGATCCACGGGGGAGACGCACACTCGCTAAGGGACCCGGCGAGCTCACGAGCCGGATCGAGGAGCTCACGGATCGGCCGAGACCGTCCGTCACCGTCAGGGTGACGGAGTAGGTTCCCGCCCCCGTGGGGGTGCAGACAAGCAGCGAGGTTCCCAAGTGATCCCCCAGAGTGAAGTTCACGGAGGGATCGCACCCCAAACCGTTCGGAGGGACCGAAGCGTACGTGGCGGTGTCCGTGCCGTCCCCGATCCCCCAGAGCGTTGCGTTGAGCTCGACGCGTTGACCGACCTCAAGTGAATGAGGAGGGCTCCCGGCGGCGATCGCCGACACCGGACCCTCAGCGAGGAGGGTCGAGATCACCGAGATCGCGGTGCCGACTCCGTTGCCGAAGTCGGCCACATAGATCCACCCTGTGAACGGGTCATAGACCTCGCCCGTGGGCCCACCACCCACGGTGAGGGTTGCGGCGACGAAGGTGCGGTTGATCACCGTGACGTACCGTCCGCCACCGAAGTCGTCCGTGTGCGGGACGTAGAGGTACCCATTGTCTGGGTCGAAGAGGGGCGTCACGAGGCTGGTGGAGGTGTTGCCGACGCCGATCGTCACCTGTATGTGGGTGTCATTCAGGACGGTCACGTTGCCCTGTCCATAGAGGGTCGCGAAGTAGGCCCATCCATTCCGCGGGTCGATTGCCGCCGGAACCGGGTCGCCCCACACCGGGACCGAAGCGATCCGGGTTAACCCATCGATGACGTCCACAAAGGTCGGAGCCGAATTCGCCGTCGAGGCCATGATGAGACCGTTGAAGGGATCGAACGTCACGTAGAAGGGGGTCCCACTGAGGTTTACAATGGTGGCCACGGCCGTCGATCCGTTCAGGACGGTGAGGTTTCGTGAACTGGAATCGGCAACGTACACCCATCCGTTCCGGGAATCGAATGCCTCCGCACTAGGGCCAGGACCAACGGTTGCGGTGGCCACCACCCGGGTGCCGACGATTACCGATACGGTGCTCGAATTGTAGTTGGCAACATCCATCGAGCCGTGCGCGGCGTCGAAGACGATGGCGCCCGGTTGTCCTCCGACCGGGATCGAGGCTATCAGCGTTGTGTTGCTTAGGACGCTCACGTTGTTGGATGACCCATCTGCGACGTAGACAAGGCCATTTTTCGGGTCTAGAGCGAGTGCTGTGGGGCCGGGGTCCGTAGTCACGGTGGCCACGATGGCCGAGCCCGAGAGGATTGTGACGTCGTTCGAGTCGGAATGAGAGAAGTAGGCGAGCCGATTCCCTGGATCGAAGAGCCCAAAGTCCGGACCAGCGCTCACTGGGATGCTCCTCACGACCGTCCCGGATTCGTAGACCCTCGAGAGATTCGCGGACGAGAGGCTCTGCCGAGCCCCCGCGGTGAGAGGGTGGTACGTCGGTCCCGGAGAGTTCGCGGGGAGCTCGTCCGGAACGGAGGCGCCTTGCGCCATGAGTGATCTGGGAATCTTCCAGGCCGAACCGATCGGGGAGTGATGCGAGCCCGGCGGAGAAGGAGACGATTCACTTCGGGCGCTCAGGGACGAGGCGAGGAGAAGGCACGCGAGAACGGCGAGAGCGATCCCTCGGCGCGAGGAGAGCGCCTGCCCCTTCATGGATGCCCCCAGTTCGAGAGAACGGATTACGACGCCTCAAAGCCCGTAGGCAGCTCATGACCAGTCCCTCAGGGGACCAAGCTACTGCCCCCTCGGCGTCCGATCCTACCGAAGGGCGAAGTGGAAGGGATTAAGGACCATCAGCCCCCATCCCCCGCGACCGAATTGGGAAGCGGGTTCCGATGAAGATTGTCGTCGTGCTTTATCCGGGAGGCGCCGCTGCGAAATCGACCCCCGAGCTACTGGGGGCCGCCGAGAACGCCCTCGGGCTTCGACCGTACCTCGAACCGCTCGGCCACGAGCTCGTGGTGCTGACGGAGAAGGAGCGCGACCTCGACCACCACCTCCCGACAACCGACGTGCTGGTCACGACGCCGTTCTGGCCCGCCTATGTGACCCGGGAGCGGATCGCGAAGTCCCCCAAGCTGAAGCTCGTCCTCACCGCGGGGGTCGGCTCGGACCACATCGACCTCGGCGCGGCGGCCGATCGGGGGGTCACGGTGGCCGAGATCACCGGCTCGAACGTGGTGAGCGTCGCCGAGCACGCCGTCATGCAGATCCTCGCCCTGGTCCGAAACTACCTCCCCGCGCACCGCCAGGTCCTCGAGGGACGATGGGACATCGCCGAGGTCGCCGCACGCTCGCACGACCTCGAAGGCAAGGTCGTGGGCATCGTCGGTGCGGGACGGATCGGCCAGCGGACGGCGATCCGGCTGAAGCCGTTCGACGTCCACACGCTCTACTACGACTACCGACGCCTGTCGACGGTCGAGGAGCAGGTGCTCGGGGTCTCCTATGCACTCCTCGACGACCTCATCCCGCGATGCGACGTGATCACGCTCCATTGCCCTCTGACACCCGAGACCGAGGGGCTGTTCAGCCGCGAGCGCCTGTTCGCGATGAAGCGCGGCGCGCATCTCGTCAACACGGCCCGGGGGAAGCTCGTGAACACCGCGGCCCTCGTCGAAGCCCTCGAGAAGGGCCACCTCGCGGGGTACGCCGGGGACGTCTGGTATCCCCAACCCGCCCCGGTCGACCACCCGTGGAGGAAGATGCCGAACCACGGCCTCACGGTCCACGTGTCGGGAACGACCCTGGAGGCCCAGAAGCGCTACTCCGATGGGGTCCGGGACTGCCTCGCAAGGTTCTTCGCCGGGCGCCCCCTCGAGCGCGACTACGTGATCGTCGAGGGGGGCAAGGTCGTGAGCCCGAGCTACAGCTACGCGTTCCGGACCCCCGGTTGAGCCCCCCGCCCCCCAGGGGCCCGTCCGGAGGCGGCCCTCGCAGGCCCTTGTTGTAGCGGGCGTAGCCTACAACGGTTCATCACCCCCGTCCGGGTTCCCCCGATGCCGCCTAGCGGCAGTAGGGAACGAACATGGGATGCGGACGACTCAAGCTGGCCTGCGACGACGGATTCGAGGTCGTGACGAAGGACCACAAGGAACTCGTGGCCGTCACCCAGTGGCACCTCGAGCATACCCACCACAAGAAGGCCTCCGAAGCCGAGATCATGGGGATGGCCAAGCACCCGTAGGGTAGACCGAACGAACCCGGGGCCCCGCCCCGACATCGCCGGGCGGGGACCCCCTAAAGGACGCCCCGGACCCGGCGGGATCGAAGGCCGCTAGGAGACCTGGGGGAGGTGGGGATCGCCGGCCGTCCCCTCGCCCAGACCGATCTGAAGTAGGCGACCTGGCCGAAGACGAAGTCCGGAGTATCGGTCCAGAGCGCGATCTCCTCGACCCCGGGCCCGCTCGCCTCCGGCACGAGGAACACCATCACCTCGCGGTCGTCGACGATGGTCACCCGGCTCGGCTGGGGGTCGACGGTGCGGACCTGCGCCCCCGGGTAGCGGTGGCCCGCGCGCCCGAACCGCCGGGCGAGGGCGGACCCGAGCGGGGTCGGGGGGTGCAGGACCCAGAGGCGGCCGCCCCGGCCGAGGAACGCAGGCAGCTCGGTATCGAGCCCGAACCGGGCCGACTCCTCGAGGGCGCGCGCCGTGATCATGACCCTCAGCTCCCGCTGGGCGTGGCGGACCATCTCCCGAAGGTGCGGGTAGACCGAGGGGGCTCCCGTGAGCAGCTGGTACCTGGGGGCGCCTCCCAGCGGCCCGTAGTTCAGCTCCGGCAGCGACTCCGCGAGGCGCTGCGCGAGCCCGGCATCCTCCTCGAGGGTCCGCCGCCGTTCTAAGAGGCTCCGCTCGAGGAGGATCCCCGGCGGGATCGGGACGTACCGTCGGGGTCGCTCCGGCGTCACCTGGACGAGGCCGCGGGCCCGCATGGCGTCGAGCGTCCGGTAGGCGAGGACCCGGTCGACCGGGGCGTCCCTAAGGAGCTCGCGCGCCGTCGAGCGCCCCCGGCGGAGCAGGAAGAGGTAGAACCGCGCCTCCCGATCGGTGAAGCCGAAGCGGCCCATCGCCGCGAGCAGGTCCTTCCATTCCATCGTCACGGGCGGTCCTACCGGGTCCGCCCCGAGGGCAGTCCGCCATATACGCTAGTAGACACCAAGCGCTACAACCAGGTCCCCGGCGGCGGAGCCTTCGGCCCCCGTCCGTCCCCGGCCGCCCGGTTCAGGCCGTCACGCGCGCCGGGGACATCCAGGCGCTCTTCGTCACGACCGCGCCCGTCGCGCTGTCGACCCGGGCGAGCACCCCCGCGGCCCGTCCGAGCATCGAGAACTCGAGGGAGTACCAGAAGACGGTGAAGTGGTCCGGGGCCTCCCGGACCTCGGCGAAGTGGTGCGTCTCGGCGAGGACCCAGCCCTCCTTCAGGGACGGCCCGTAGCTCCGCTCGAGCGCCTCCCCCACCCCCGAGACCGGTCGGCCGCTCGCCTCCCCGATGCCGAACTCGAGCGTCCGCGGGTTCACCTGGGCCCCCGAGAGGACCCGGTAGTCGGCCGTGCGCAGTCTTCGGCGGCCCCCCTCGATGCGGTCGTCGGCCAGGAGGAAGACGAACGGATTCCCCCTCGGGATCACCGCGCGGTACCCCTCCCGACGCTGGACGATGCCGGCCCGCCATCGGCCGATCCCCCGGACCGAGAGGTACGTGCCATAGACGGCGAGGAGCAGCCAGGCCGTCGCCTCCCAGAAGGCGACGGGGACGCGCCCGCGCTCGTAGATCATGAGCCAGAAGGAGAACCCGGTGAACGCGAGGGTCCCGAGGTTGATCGCCCGGTCCGCATCGAGATGGAACTCCCACTCCGAGAACGGGGCGAACGGGGGGACGGCGTAGTGGGTGAACCCGTCGAGGAAGACGTGGCTCAGCCCCCCCGCCTCCATGGCGAGGAAGTAGAGGACCCACGATCCGGCGGCGAAGGCGCTCCCGAGGACGTCGGCGAGCACGATCGGGACCAGGAACGCCCCGGCGAGGGCGACGATCGTCACCCCGGTGATCGAATGGGTGATCCCGTGGTGGCGCAATAGCGGAAACCGTCGGGCGAGCGGGAAGAAGAGCGCGTCGGCGTCCGGGAGGCCCCCCGCGAGGGCGCCGGCGGCGATGTACTGGAGGCCCGTCGGCCCCCAGAGCCCGAACGAGAGCAGGTAGGCGACGAGGACGTGGGTGAAGAGGTCCATCGGTCGGAGGGGTACCGGCCCGGGGGGAAAACGGCTCGGAGGGACTCGAGGGGAGCCGTCAGCCGCCGGCCGTCCCCTTCCCGAGGCGCTCGAGGAAGCGATCGAGGACGTGGGCGAGCCGCCCGTCGAGGTCGTCGTACTCGTAGCGGACCGGGACGATCGGCGGGACCCCCCGGACAAGCCGCCGCAGGTCGACGGGGCTCCCGTCGACGACGAACTCCGCCCCCGACGCGCGGATCGTCGCCTCGAGGTCGGTGATCTGGGCGGCCGAATACCCCATCGCCGGCAGGATCCGGTGGAGATGGGGGTAGGAATCGTAGACCGTCCGGAGGCTCCCGACGGCGAACGGGTGGGGGTCGAGGATCTCGGCGCCGTGGGCCTTCGCGAGGAGGGTGCCGGCGCCCGTATCGAGGCCCCCGTGGGTCACCGTCGGCCCGTCCTCGACGACGAGGGTCCGGCGCCCTCGGAGGCGTTCGGGGTCGTCCGCGGAGATCCGCAGCGCCCCGCGCAGTCTGGGCGCCGAGGGGTTGACCGACGCGGCGTTCGCCTCCACCGTCGCGATGTCCTCGGGGCGGGCGGAGTCGGTCTTGCTGACGAGGACGACGTCGGCCATTCGGAGGTTCGCCTCGCCGGGATGGTAGGAGAGCTCGTGGCCGGCGCGGTGCGGATCGACGAGGACGAGGTGGAGATCGGAGACGAAGAACGGGAGATCGTTGTTCCCGCCGTCCCAAATGACGAGGTCGGATTCGGATTCCGCCGCCCGCAGGATCCGCTCGTAGTCGACGCCCGCGAAGACAACCATCCCGGCCTTGAGGTGGGGCTCGTACTCCTCCCGTTCCTCGATGGTGCAGTGCGCCCGGTCGAGGTCGGAGAGGTCGGCGAAGCGCTGGACGGCCTGGGCCGCCAGGTCCCCGTAGGGCATCGGATGGCGCACGATAGCGACCCGCCGGCCCCGCTGTCGAAGGTACTGGGAGACGAATCGGGTCACCGGGCTTTTGCCGACGCCCGTGCGGACCGCGCCGATGCTCACGACCGGGCGGCTCGAGCGGAGCATCGTCTCGGCCGGGCCGGGGAGCAGGAAGCTCGCGCCGGCGGCGAGGGCGACCGACGCCTTGTGCATGACGTCGAGGTGAGAGAGGTCGGAGTAGGAGAGCACGACCAGGGTCACGTGGTCCCTTCGGACGAGTTCCGCCAGCTCGGACTCGGGGACGATCGGGATGCCGTTCGGGTAGAGGGGGCCCGAGAGCGCCGGCGGGTAGGAGCGGCCGGCGATGTCCGGGATCTGGGCCGCGGTGAAGGCGACGACCTCGAATTCCGGTCGATCGCGGTAGAGCCGGTTGAAGTTGTGGAAGTCCCGACCCGCGGCGCCCAGGAGGATCACGCGTTGGCGGGCCATGCCGGCCATGGGGGGCGCGCCGAGAAATAGGTGGCGGGGGCGCTCCGTTCCGGTTTCGCCGCCGGCCGCTCAGCCCTCCCGATCGGGGGAAACCCCCGGGCCGACCGGGCCGATGGAGGGAGCGCCGTCCTCTCCGCTTCCGTCGTCGGGGTGCCCGGGCTCGAACGGTCTCACCGGCTTCCGGGGGACTCGCCCCCGTTCGCTGGACCGATGACGCACCCGGACGAGCCGAAGACGGACGGTGCGCCCCGGCCGAACGCCGTGGGCCGCGCAGCCGTCCTGGGTCGACTCCCCGAGGTCAGGATCCCGTCCGCCGGCCGCCCATGCGCCGGGCCACCTCGTCCCTGCCTCCTTCGTTCGGCGAGCCCGACCGGGCAGGGCCGCGCAGGAGCGATGTCAGGGTTTCGAGACCGATCGGGGAGGATCGGCCGGTGCTTTCCGTTGGGCCTGCCGAGGGAAATGGACGAACACGAGGTAGGCGAGGATCGCGACGTACAGGACGAGACCCCCCCCGATCGCCAGGGCGACGTTCTCCCAGACCCGGGAGGTGCCGGCATCTTGGAGGTAGCCGAGCAGCCCCGACCCGACGACCGTGAACCCGACGCCGAGGGCGATCTGGGCGGTGGTCGGGCGGCGCCGGTAGAAGACGGCCGAGATGAGTCCGGGGGCGAACATCGGCCGGGGGAGCGGGCGCCGGTACATATCGGGGGCTAGGGGCGAACGATCCGGGCCGCCGAGAGGGGACGACGGTGTCGGAGGCCGACTTCCGGAGGCGTTGATCGTTCTCGAAGAGCGTCTCGATGGGCGCTAGCGTGAGCCTGCCGTGCCTCCCATCGGCCACGAGACGTTCCCTCTCAGCGAAACCCGGATCCCGCTCCACGAATCCCTCAAGGGTCGCACGGAGGACGTCTGGGTTGCTCGGGCCGCCCGTCTAAAGCCGTTCGAGCTAGGTCCGGCTGGATACCCGCACGCAAATGGTGGAAGGGGGATCGACGGCCGTGCTGCACCGCGTCTGGCGAGCAGGGCGGGAGTGGTTTCCCCGGTGTCGGGGGGGTGGATTGACGAAGAGTTCGAATCCTTGACGGCCTGGCTGCGCTCGCCTCTCCTCAAGCGATCGGACGGGCTTCACGAGTTCCTATGGAGGCAGCAGAGACTCGACCCAAGTGCGGAACCTGCTCGCGCATTGCCGGACCTCCTGCGCTTCTCGTTCGGTGAACTCCCGGGACTCGAACTCTACTCGGTTTTTCGCCTCGAGGGTACGAGAAACCTGGCGAACCATCCGTTCCGCATCCGCAAGATGGAGCGTGGCGACCATGCCTACGACTCCCGAATGATCTTGCCCGCTCCAACGCTGTCCTGTGCGCCCCACCGTAAGCGCGTCGCTGGCTGAGATCACGGAGTGGACCCCAAGGAGTCCTACGGAGTTCCAGGCACCCTCCTCAGCCGCACGGACCATCTGGTCGGCGAACTCGTTCGAACGTTCCCAATAGACCTTGAATCGAGACTTGGGTAGTACCTCGGTCCGTCCCATCGGTCAATCGACTCCGATGACGCTCATTCCATCCTCTTCAATGGACTTCAGGAGAGCCGGATTGCGCGGTCGCGCCACCTCTGCTCGAGAGTAGATGAGGGCCGAAACGGGATTCCCGTACCGATTCCAAAGGTCCGACCGAAGACGGTCGACCGCTTCCGCCGCCCTGGCCCTTCCGCCGGCGGCTCGCACTTCGAGGAAGAGATCGATGTCGCTGTCATCCCTCTCTTCCCCCCGCGGAATCGAACCAAACAGTCGAGCCCGCTCGATCCCCGCCAGCCGGAGGCCATCCGATAGTTCCCGAACTAGTACGGAGCGGAGGCTGGACTCGTGGTGGAAGAGGTCTGCAAGGACGGGCCAGAAAACGTGTCTCCGATTGAGCTGCCAGGAGTAGGACCTCCCGACCACCTCTCGGTCCACCAACGACGTATCTGCGAGCTCGCTCAGTTCTCGCGCGGCTTGCGCGACCGAGACTCGGGCCGTTCGGGCGAGCTCCCGACCGGTCCACCTTTGATCCGGAGCGCCGAACATTGTCCGAAGCAGCCTGAGCTTGGTCGGGCTGCCGAGTAGGGGGTCCAACGCGTCATGAAATCTCATGTATCGTATAGGAGACATATGACTCGCAGCGATTACATAAGCCCTTCGGTCGATGGCTTTGGCCCCGAAAGGGGTCGGTCTCATGGCCATTGTGGCAACTGCTCTCGGCCGGCAGGTTCAAATCCTTACGAATCCGAGGTGAAATCCACTCGAATTCACCTCAGAAATCGCAAGTCTTGTGTCGGGGGGGTGAACCGCAAGAAGGTTCAAATCCTAACCGAAGCCCGAACTCGCCCGCCAGCGGGGATGATGGACCTGCCCTCCCCGTCCGTTGGTCAGACTACCGAAGGCCCTCTACGTCGGACGTGCCAATCAGGCGGATTCCCTTCACTCGTCGGAAATCGTGGTCGTAGGTCCAGACGGGAGCGTCGAGGTTCAAGGCGAGCGCTACGTATTCCCAGTCGGTCTCGTCTCCAGCGGCGCCTGCCAATGCCTTGGCTTTCTCTTCGTGTCGTCGGAGAGCATCGAGCGGCACTTCCTGGATCTGTCCACGGAGAATTCGAAGGACCGAATGGGTTTGGGCCGGAGTGATCCCCGCCCGTCTAGCGACTCGAGGAAGCTGTCGTTCGGCCTCTTTCACAATGTCGGGCGGGGCCACGAATCTCACGCCCTTCGCATGGAGCAGGACCTGCCGGGCTCGTCCGTCCTTGAAGAGGCAAGCGACGAGGACGCTTGCGTCCACAACGACGGGTTTCAAGGATGCCTTTGGGCCGCCGCACGCCGGATACGGCGTCCGAGCGTGACAGCATCTCGCTCCGTCAGTTGGGACGCCTCGAGCAATCGATCCAGCACATGTAACCGGTCAACCTCTTGCTGGAAGGCGGTTCGAGCGACCTCTGACCAGCGGATCTCTGGATGCCGACGCATCTCTTCGTGCAGTCCTTTCGGAACCGCGAGGGTGACGTTCGTCATCGGTTATCGGACGGCATAAGGGAAATAAGTAATTTTCCATAACCTACGACGGGAGATTCTCGGAGACGGGCTCGTTCGGAGCAGCGGAGCGGTGGCACGCGCCCAGGAACCATCGAAAGAGGCGGACGGCCCTTGCCTGACCGTAGAGTGTTTTTCGGGAGGTTCAAATCCGTGTGAGACCGATCTGGAATTTAACCAATTTCTCGTCAGTGAAACTCGATTCTTGTGTCGGGGGGGTGAACCGCAAGAAAGTTCAAATCCCCTCCAACCCGCCAGAATCGCAAAGTTGCCGCGACCGATGTCCCGGTATCCGACCGGCTCAACTGCTGCGGCGGCCACACACCGAGCGATCTATCGATTATGGCCATCTATTGGTGTTTATTGGTCATTTGCCCAATAACTCCAAATAGAACCCAATTCTTGCCGCGACCGAGGCGGCCGTGGATCCTGTCACCAACCCGTTTTCGCCGGGTGCGGGAGCCCCGCCACCCGAGCTGGTTGGACGGCAGGAGATCCTCGAGCGCGCGCGGGTGCTACTTGCTCGGGTCATCCAAGGTCGCTCGGCGAAGAGCATCCTCATGACCGGACTCCGGGGCGTGGGAAAAACAGTCCTTCTCAATGAAATCAAAGCGCTCGCCGCCGAATCCGGCTATCGAACGATTCTGGTCGAGACGCCCGAACAATCGGGCTTGCTTCCTCACCTCATACCCCAAGTCCGCGGTTTGCTCCTCGAGCTTGACCAGGGAACGGGTGTTAGCGCGCGCGTGCGCCGAGCACTCGGAGTTCTGAAGTCGTTCGCTTCTGCGGTTCGCGTGGGATACGCTGGCTTCGAGATCTCCCTGGATTTCGAGGCCCAGGCTGGAGTTGCTGACAGCGGCGACCTCGAGCATGATCTCGCCGACCTCTTCGTCGCGTTGGCCGAGGCCGCGAAGGACCGCGGGACTGGCGTCGCACTGCTGATTGACGAGCTTCAGTACATTTCGGAACTCGAGCTCCGGGCCCTGACCATGGCGATGCACAAGCTCGCCCAGGAACAGCTTCCGCTCGTCCTCGTCGGCGCCGGACTTCCGACGCTTCCCGGTCTCGCCGGGCGCGCGCGCTCGTACGCTGAACGACTGTTCGACTTCCCAACCATTGGCGCTCTAACGCAGGACGAGGCCGGTCGAGCCATCATCGCCCCGATGGCTTCCGCCCAGGTACGGATCGACCCGGCCGCCCTAGCAGAAATCTTCGCCCAGACTCAGGGGTATCCGTACTTCCTCCAAGAGTGGGCGTATCAGACTTGGAACCGCGCGGCGGGTTCACCTGTTACCCTAGATGCCGTGAGAGAAGCGACGCCGATTATCACTGCCCGCCTTGACGAGGGGTTCTTCCGTGTGAGATTCGACCGGCTAACGCGATCGGAGCGTCGATACCTTCGTGCCATGGCAGAAGTCCCCCCTGACCAACGAACCACCGGGAAGGTGGCGGAAATCCTCGGGTTCAAGGTCACAAGCATGGGTCCGACACGTGGGAATCTGATCAGCAAAGGAATGGTGTACAGCCCGGAACACGGTCGGCTAGACTTTACCGTTCCACTTTTCGACAAGTTCATGCGAAGGACGATTCCTAACCTATAGCGTCGGCTCAACGAGCGATTCCTGCGAAACTCGCGGGCAAACCAATCGTATGTTGTCGGAAACAATCGATTCCGAATCATCATCAGTGTGTCGGGGGGGGGATTTGAACCCCCGGCCCCAGGATCTCTCAGGGGTCGGTCGGGCGCCGACCCGCTATGAGTCCCGTGCTCTACCAGGCTGAGCCACCCCGACGTTGGACCCGGGGAAGCGGTGCTCCCCCTACTAGGCTTCGTCAGGCCGCGGGGGCCTCGCCAGAGGCGGGCACGAGCCCGGGGCCAGGCGACGGGAGGTCGAGGGTGGGCGCCGGCGGCGCTCCCTCGGGAGCGGGAGCGTCCTCGGCGATCGTCCCGAGGACCTCGGAGCGGCGGATCTCGATCTTCTTGAGCGGATAGAGCGATTTCAACCCGTGGGCCAGGGTTTTTCCGAGCTCGCCCTGCAGCATCTCGCGGACGAACTCGGGGGACGTCCGCTTGGCCGCCTCTTCGGTCAAGAGGCTCCGCAGCCGGTGACGGAGCTCGGCCCTCAGCCGGGTCTGGAGCCGCTGCTCCCCGACCGCCACGGGCTTGAGGACGATCTCGACCCCGTCCTTCGTCAGCACGGGGAGGGAGGTGTCGATCTTGGACCGCTTCCGCCGGGCCAACCGCCGGACGTAGTCCGTCGTGAGATCGTGCCCGATGAATCGGCTCTCGGCCACGTTGTCCCCGGAGATCCGGTCGATCTGGAATCGCAGCTTCACGTGGGCCTTGCCGATGTCGGCGCCCCCGGAGATCTCCTGGAGCGTCGTCTCGAGGGTCCGGCCGACGACCTGCTCCGGTTCGGAGGCCATCGTCTCCCCGATCTCGGCGTGCTGGAAGAAGCCCGGCGCGCGGACCTTGTACCAGTGCTTCGAGCGCCACTTGTCCTTGACCGTGCGGGCCAGGGTGGACTTCTTCGCCGCGCCTTCCTTCTCGGCCATCGCGTGGGGGCGAGCACCGGCGTTCCCTACTTAAGGCGAGCGGCGAAAGATGGCGCTTCTCCGACGGGGAACGCCCCGCCGGCGGCGTTCTCTCGGAAACTACATATGGCGTACCCGGCTCGCCGCCGCGTGTCCGTGGCCTCGACCTCCACCTCCCGGGTCGCCGCCCCCGCGATCGGGACCCGGGCCTCGGCGCGGCAGCTCGCGGAGTCCGGGGCCATCGTCGAGGCGCCCGCCGATCGGCTGCGGACCGAGGTCCTGACCCGGATCGCCCGGGCGAGCCAGGAGGGGTTGAGCGGGGCGGCGCTCCTGCAGAGCCCCTTCCCGAGGACGGTCCTATCCGAGACGACGTACGACGATCTCGTCGCCGGCCTCGTCTCGGGCGCGCACACCCTGCTGTTCGGCCCGTCCGGGGCGGGAAAGACGAGCCTCGCGAAGGAGCTCTGGGACCTCTTCCCCAAGGAGATCTGGGTCATCCCGGGCTGCCCGGTCCTCGACCACCCCCTCAGCGTCGCCGCCCCCGACGCCTTCGAACGGTTCCCCCCCTGCCCGATCTGCCGGCGGCGGTTCGCCCCGAACGCCGACGTGGGGGCCTTCTCGCCAGAGACGGTCGACCCGTCGAAGGTCCCCGCCGAATACGTGCGGATGCGCGAAGGGTTCGGCTTCGCCCGGCTCCAGGGGAGCTCCGAGGTCTTTCCGGATCACCTCACGGGCAACATCAATCTCCGCAAGCTCGAGGAGGTCGGCGACCCGATGAGCCCCCTCGTCCTCGAGCCCGGCAAGCTCCTCCAGGCGAACCGGGGCATGCTCCTCGTCGACGAGATCGGCAAGCTGCCGCTCGGCACCCAGAACGTCCTTTTGCAGGCCCTCCAGGAGGGCACGGTCACCCCGTCGAAGTCCCGGGAGAGCTTTCCGGCGAACTTCGTGGCCGTCTGCACCTCGAACCTCTCCGACCTCGACAACATCAACGACCCCCTCTCCGACCGCCTGACGAGCCTCCACGTCGGCTACAACACCCTGCACGCGCAGAACCGCCGGATCGTCGAGCTCGGTCGGGAGGAGTCGCAAGGGGCCGGGGTGCCCGAGATCCTCCTCGACGCCGGGGTCCGGGTCATCGAGGCGTGGCGGTTGCGGGTCTCTGACGACAACCCGGACATCGGGGAGGTGGGGTCGAACCGGACCCTCATCGACGTGGCCCATCGCTCGTCGGCGATCGCCACCCTGGCGGGCCGGGGGATCGCCTCGTCGGACGACCTCAAGGCGGGGCTCCGGCACGCGATGCGCGGACGCATCCGGGCCCGGAGCGGCGACTCCTTCCGGCAGAACGAGAAGCGGGTCACGGAGTTCCTCGATCAGCACCTGGATCCCGCCCTGAAGCGGAGCGCGGGGGTCTACTGGTGCCGGTACTATCGGACCGTGCTCCACGAGAACGAGTCGGAGGGGAAGGCGCTGGTCTCGGAGGGTCGGCGGCTCGTGACCGACGCCCAGTTGATCGAGGAGGTCCACGGGACCGGATCGACCTTCCCGAGGTTCCGCACGTTCGTGAGGTTCGTCGGGGACCGGGGGCGTCTGCCCGCCGCGGTCCGGCCCGTCGATGGCGCCGTCGCCGAGTTCGCCCTCCTGGAGAAGTACTCCCTGTTCTCCTGCGCGGGGGAGGAAGCGGACGACGACGCCCCCCTCCGATAGCACCGGACCCATCGAGCTCCCGGACTGCCAGCGCTTCCCGGAGGACGTCGGCTCGGACGACCTCTTCGACCTCCTCGATTCCCAGGAGATCGTCCGGGCCCTGGCGGAGGGCGGCTTCGAGGCGGCGAGGGCCCTGCTCGAGGAGCGGGCGCGCTCGGATCCCGCGCTCGCCGACCGGATCGCCGAGCTCCGGGAGAGGCTCCGCCGGCAGGCGGCCCGCCGCGTCCGCCGGACCGTGGGGGAGTACGACCGGCGGGTCGAGGAGCTCGAGACGGTCAGCCGTCGCACCGCGGCCGAGATCGCCGCCGAGATCGCGGCGCTGGAGGCGCGTCGCAAGGCGGCCCGATCCCTCGACCTTCCCGGGCTCTCGGCGGCGGGGCTCTTGGACGACCTTCGGACGGCGCTCCTACTGCCCGAGCGGCCGTGGATGCATTCGGAGGCGCCCGGCGGGCTCCTCGCCCGACTTCGCCGGCTCCTCGCCCGCCTCGCGGCGTGGTTCCGCTCGCTCTTCCATCGCGGCCGCGCCCCCCAGGGCACGACGAAACCGGATCGCCGGATCGTCTTCGCCGCGCTCGCGCAGTCCGGCCGGATGCTGCGTCCGTCGGACCTCGGCGACGCCCTCGCCCGCCTCTCGTCGAAGGAGCAGTCGATGGTCTCCGAGACGCTCGACAAGCGGCTCGAGTCTCGGGAACGAGACCTTCAAAAGACCGCCGAGGCGAAGCGCAAGGAGTCCGAGGGGGAGCGGCGGGCCCTGGAGGCCGAACGGGAGGAGGCCCGCCGGAGGGCCGAGCGGGACGCGGAGGGCCGGATCCGGGAGGCAGAGGAGCGACGGCTCGCCCGGGAGCTCAAGGAGCGGGGGTTCGTCGCCGAGCGGGACGGGGAGCTCGTCGTCACCTACGGCCTCATCGAACGCTTCGCCCGCCTCGTCCTCGAGGAGGAGACCCGGTCGCTCCCGTCCGACGTGAAGCTCTCCCTCTCCGGGACCGCCTCCACCGGCGTCTACGAGAAGGCCCGCCTCCTGCGCCCGGAGGAGGTGGCCCATCTCGACCTTCCCGGCTCGCTCCTGGCGGCCCGCCTCGTCGGATCGAGGCACATCGAGGAATCGACGAGCTACGTCTACCGGGAGGTCACGAGCGAGCGGGTCCACGTCGTGCTCGCCTTCGATAAGTCCGGCAGCATGGCCGAGGCGGGCAAGCTCCCGGCGGCGAAGAAGGCGCTCCTCGCCCTCTACATCGCGATCCGGCGTCGGCACCCCGACGCGATCGTCGATGTGGTCGCCTTCGACAACGAGGTGCGGGTCTTGGACCTGCTCGAGCTCTGGGAATGCGAGCCGGGGGCGTTCACCAACACGGCGGAGGCGCTCCACACGGCCCACCTGCTGCTCGCGGGCTCCCGGGCGAGCCGCAAGGAGGTCTACCTGGTCACGGACGGCCTCCCGGAGTCCTACACCGACCGGGACGGCCGGATCCGCTCCGGGCAGCTCGACGTCGCCATGGAGCGCGCCCTCGAGCGGGCGCGGGAGCTCGCGACGGTGACGCCGCTCAAGTTCACGATGATCCTCCTGCGGTCGGAACATCCGGAGTACGAGGCCGCCGCCCGGGAGATCGCCCGGACGCTGAGCGGCTCGATGGTCGTGACCGACCCCTCCCGCTTGGGGGTCGAGCTCCTGATCCGCTGGACCGGGGCCGGCGAGACGGTCCGGCGGGCCCCGCCCGAGGCCGCGGGAGGCGCCTCACCTACCGTGGGAAAGCCCCGGGACCGGGGACGGAAGCGTCGGGTCGACCGTCGGATGGGCGGCTGACGGTCCCCTCGTCGCCCCGGTCGGGGGGTCGGGCGGTCGAACGGGGTCGGCGTTCGGATGCGCCCGATGCCGGTTGAAACGAACGCTTATCTCCCTCTTCCCGGCTCCTTGGGGGAGGAGCCATGACGACCTCCGAGGAGCAGGCGCAACTTCGGGAGCACCTTTCGGAGCTTCGGAGGGCCGCCCGGGGCCTCGGCAAGGACTTCGAGATCAAGTTCGCCGACCTCGCGGACCAGATCGAGCGGCTGCCCTCGCTCACCGCGAAGGACGCGAAGTACGCCCTCTGGCAGATCGAGGACGACTTCGCGTCGGTCGGCCACAAGGTCGGGGTCGAGTTCAAGAAGCTCCCGCACGAGATTGGCCAGGGCTTGGCGACGGCGGGCAGCGACCTCAAGGAGGGCGCGGCCCGGTTGGGCGGCGCCACACGGGACGGGCTCGAGGCGGTCGGGCACGCGACCAAGGAGGGGACGAAGAACGTCCTCGCCTCGGCCGCGGGGGTCCGGCGGACCCCGCTCAAGGCCTGGTCGAAGCCGGCGCAGGACGACGAGCGGGCCGACTAGCGGACGCCGAGCTCCCCCGGCGCGATCCGACCGTCGTCGGCGGATCGGACGGACCGTCGGACGTCCGCGCGCGTTCGACCGTCCGAAGGGCCTCGGCGAGGTAGCTTTGGTCGAGCTCGAAGCCGACGAAGGGGACGCCGAGCCGGGCCGCGGCCTCGGCGGACGCCCCGATGCCCAAGAACGGGTCCACCGATAGGGCGATCCTCGAGAGTCCGTGGAGCCTTAGGCAGCGTTCCGGCAGCTCCGTCGGAAAGCTCGCGGGATGGGGACGGTCGGTGGAGCGGCTTCGGATGGTCGGGTACGGGAGGAACCAGGTGTTCCCCCGGCAGCGAACCCCGCTCCCCCCGCCCTTCCAGCGGCGGACGTTCGAGCGGTCCTGGTACGGGACCCCGATCGCGAGCCGGTCGAGCGGGACGTCCCCCCGGCGGGTGAGGTGGAAGACGTACTCGTGGGCCGAGTTGAGGAAGCGCGCGGAGTTCACGGGCTTGTAGTGGCCGATGGCGAGGTCGCGGTCGAGGCCGCTCGATCGGCCCAGGCTCGTCCGATCGATGGCGATCGACTTCACCCAGTGGATCACGTTCTGGAGCCGGAACGGCCTCCCGACGGCCCGGACGACCTCCCAGGGCCAGCCCGGATCGCTCGGGGGCCCGCCGAGGTTGAGGAAGAACGACCCGCGCTCGCTGAGGACCCGGTCGACCGACCGCCCGAATTCGCCGGCCCACCGAAGGTACTCCGCCCTCGGGCGCTCGTCGTCGTAGTCCGCGTAGTCGACGCCCAAGTTGTACGGGGGGCTCGTGACGACGACGTCGACGGACCGGCGCGCGAGGATCCTCGGCATCCCCCGGACCGAGTCGAGCGCGTAGAGCGTCACCGGCGAGCCCCTCGGGCCCGAGGTGGTGGCGAACGGAGCGGGCGCCGAGGCCATCGGGGAGGATCGGCCTACTCGCCGGGACCCCGGGCGCTCGTCGGGGCGCGGGTCGGCCGCCCGGACATCTCGGCCCGCGCCTCGGTGAGGGCCTCCTTGGGGTCCTTGTAGTAGAAGGCGACGAGCCGCCCGACGTCGCGGTGGGTGAACGGCCTCGCCCTCGTCGCGCTCGCCTCGCGCCACTTCATGTACTCGAGCATCTCGACGCGGTTCTTGACCTCCCGCTCCATCTCCTTCATCGGGATGTTCCGCATCATGGCGACCCGCTCGTAGACGTAGGAGTGGCCCGAGAATAGGAAGGTGTCGTCCCCTGGGTTCCACGAGTAGACCGAGTTCGTGATCAGCTCGTTCGTCTCGGGATCGAGCCCGACGATCTCCGTGAGGCTCTGGACCCGACGGGTCATCTTGTTGCCGACCTTGACCTGCCGCTGCAATAGCACCAGGTTGAGCGCGCTCACCAGGGAGCGGGGGAGGGAGATCGGCGGGTTCTCCATCCGGTGGACCATCGCCGAGACGCTCTCCGCGTGGAACGTCGTATAGCAGGTCTTCCCGGTGGCCATCGCCTGGAAGACGATGAACGCCTCGGCGCCCCGCACCTCGCCGACCATCAGGTACTGGGGGCGCTGCCGGAGGGCGGCCGCCAAGAGGTCGAACATGTCGATCTCCCCGGGCGCCTTCCCGCTGACGACGTTCTTCGCCCCGAAGCCGGCCCTCGTGAGGGACGGGACCCAGTTCTCGTGGGGGAGGTTCAATTCCCGGGTGTCCTCGATCGAGACGATCTTCATCTGGGGCGGGATGAACAAAAGGGTCGCGTTGAGCGTCGTGGTCTTCCCGCTCGCCGTCCCCCCGCAGACCATCATGGACTGCCCGGTCTCGATGGCGATCCACAGGTAGGCCATCATCTCCGGGCTCATCGTCCGGAACTTCAGGAGGTCGACCGGGGTGAACGGATTGTCCCGGAACCGCCGGATGGTGAACGAGCTCCCCCGCTTGGTCACGTGGGTGCCGAGCGTCGCCTGGAGCCGGGAGCCGTCCGGGACGGTCGCGTCGAGCATCGGGCTCGCGACGGAGATGTGCTTGCCGGAGCGCTGGGCGATCCAGACGACGTAGTCGTCGACCTCCTTCGCGTCGGTGAACTTGATGTTCGATCGGATCGAGCCGTACTTGCGGTGGTAGATGTAGAGGGGGATGCCGACCCCGTCGCAGGAGATGTCCTCCACCTCGCTGTCGGTCATCGGGACGTCGACGATCCCGTAGCCGATGAAGTCCCGATCGAGGTAGTAGACGATCCGCCCCTTCGTCACCGGGCTCGGCGAGAGCTCCCAGCGCAGGAACTGGTCGTCGACCATCCTCCTAAGCTCCCGCCGCTTCGTCTCGGGGTCGAGCTCCGGGAGCGGCTGGAACTGGTCGACCAAGGAGACCCGCAGGCTCTCCAGGAGCCGCTTCTCGATCGGGGAGAGCGGTGGCTCGATCACCTCGTAGAGGTGCTCGTTGCGCGTGTTGTGGTAGGTGACGCGGATGTAGCTGAACCCCTCCCGGATCGGGGCGATGTCGAGCTCCTTCAGATCCGGGTCGTCGAGGGGGGGGATCGGGGTGACGGTCCCCTGCGCCCCCTGGCCCGAGACGCCGAGCCGGGCGAGCCGGACGGCCCGGGGGGCGTCGGTGCGGCTCAGCGCGGTGCCGAGCCTGAGCCAGGCCGGGAAGAACGACTTCGAGCGCTTGGACCTCGGCATGAGGTCGGACGGATCGGCGGGGGTCTCCAACGGGGATTCGGTCGCCATCGTTCCCTCGCCTCCCTCAGACGTTCAGGGGCGGGACGACGAACCGCATGACGGCCCAGCCCATGGCGAGCATGATCGTCGCGTGCTGGAACCCCTCGGCGATCTTCCCCGTGTAGAGGACGCCGGCCATGATCCCGTCCCCGACGGCGTGGACGATGACGGCGCCCAGGAAGGCGATAAAGAGGAGCGGG
>DASYZN010000186.1:0-1706 GCA_035946105.1 Thermoplasmata archaeon
CCGCGCAGCTTCGGCAGGAGCAACCAGCGCTCGAGCCGATCGTCGGTCATCTCGCGCCGGGTGACGAACACGCCGTTGGCGAGGTAGTCGAGTTGCGTTTGATCTTCCCGCTCGAGAGCGAGGACCAGGTGGGCACGGGAACGGGCCATCCGGCGTAGCAGCATCCGCTCGATCTCGGCCCGGTCGATCCCGTCGTGGGTGGTACGTCCATGGATCCCGAGGTATTGCTCGACGAGGGCGTCCCACGAGTCGATCACGATCGTCGAGGGGCCCCCGGTGGGGATCCGGCTCCAGGCCTCCTGGACCGCCGACGGGAGTTGGAGGAACTCGGATAACGCACGCCGCTCGGAGGGACGCGCGTCGGTCACGAGCGCGGCCTCCGCGGCCGCCCGCGCCACCCCGTCGACCGAGACCTCGGTCTCGCTCGTGTCGATGATCTCGAGGCTGCCCATCCCGTTCTCCCCCATCCACGGGAACTCGCGGCGGAACTCCTCGCGCGAGACGCGGCTCGTGAGCAGGATGCGATGGCCGGGAGAGGCCTCGAGGAGCGCGAGGCAGAGGGTCGACTTGCCCGAACCGGGCGGCCCCCGAATGATCAGCGACTGGGGGCCAGGAAGGTTGAGGAACTCGAGCAGCTCGCGCGGAAGCCGTACGGCCGAGCTCATGATCCCCCTCGAACGCGAACGGGCGGCCCGTCGCGCGTAGTATGGTTTGGTCGGACCAGCGGTATGAACCTGCCGAACGATGGTCTATGTCGGCGCCTCATCCCCGCCGCAGCCGCGCCGACTCCCCGAAATCCCGGGCGCCGTCGGTCGTACGGTTCGACCTCAACCCACTTCCCGAACGGCGAGGTGCGCCCCACACGGAACACCATGGAGCCCCCCCGACTGTGGATCGGCGCGATCGTGATCGACTGCAACGACTTCGACGGTATGGTCCGGTTCTGGGGCGAGGCGCTCGGTTACGTCCCACGGGACCCGCCGGAGGACGGGAGCGTCGTTCTGATGGACCCGACAGGGCGAGGTCCCAACCTCGCGCTCCATCGTGGCGCCGAGCTTCCGCTCGAGGAGTACCGGCTCCACCTCGACCTCTACAGCAGCGCTCCGGAGGCGGAGACCGCGCGCCTGGTCCGACTGGGCGCGACGGTGCGGTCGCCTCTCGGCCCGGGAACCGATTTCATCACGTTGGCCGACCCCGAGGGGAATCTGTTCGACGTGATCGACAAGACCAGCTGGTCCCGGGGCCAGTTCTCCTAAGCGGGCTCCCGTCTCTGCGGAACCAGGCGGCGGGGCGGGGTTGATCGATCCGAGATCGGCGCCCGAAGTTCCGACCGACTGGCGCACGCGCCCCGCGGCCCTCGCGTGGGAGAGACAGCTGGTGCATCGGCTCTTGTCCGTCCCTCGGCCCGCGGGACCGATCCTCGATGCGGGGACCGGAGTCGGCGAGCTCGTGCCGACCGTCTCCGCCCTTTCCGATCGGGTCCTCGCCTTGGACCTGGAGGCCCGGTTCCTACGGGGGGTAGACCCCCAAGTTCGGGGGGACCCACGCGTGCATCTTCTCGCCGGGTCGGTGTACCGCCTCCCGCTCTCCGACGGCGCGCTATCGGCGGTCGTTTGTGTCCGGGTGCTTCACCGTCTTGCCGACCCCGGGAGGGCATTGCGCGAGCTGCGCCGGGCCCTGGCGCTGGGCGGCGTACTCGTCGCGTC
>DASYZN010000187.1:0-7126 GCA_035946105.1 Thermoplasmata archaeon
CGGAGCCGAGGACCAGGAGGGTCGCGTTCTCTCCCCCGAAGAGGATCGTCGAGCCGAGTCGGGCGTCGTAGGCGAGGTCGACGCCGAACCGGGGCGCCGGGGCGCCGGCGACGGAGAGGCGCGTCCAGGCGCCGCCGGAGAGGGCGTAGGTCGCGTTGGAGGTGGCGAGGGTGAGCCCGATCCCGGCCACGCCGAGGCCGCAGGCCCCCCCGAAGAGGAGGAGCCGGCTCTGGCCGGCATCGTAGGCCATCGAGGTCATGGCGAGCCCCGCCGGGGCGCCGGTGATGGTCGAACTGATGTCCGTCCACTGGCCGCCCGAGAAGGCGAAGGTCGAGCGGGTGCAGAGCCCGAGCAGGCCGACCCCTCCGTAGTAGATCATCTCCGATAGGTTCGCGTCGTAGGCCATCGACCCCTCGATCGGCGGCACCGCGGGGCTCGAAACGGTGCTCCAGTTCCCTCCCTGGAACTCCCAGGTGTCCGTGAGGTTGCCGAACAGCGCCGAGCCGAGCGAGCCGTACCCTCCGAAGAGGAGGTCGAATCCACCGGAGGGGTCGAAGGCGAGCGCGGCCGCCGACCGGGCGGAGGGGGTCTGGTTCGAGAGCGCCGAGACGTCCGTCCAGCTCCCACCGGAAAACTCCCAGGTGTCGCCGAGGAAGCTCCCGGAGAACGAGTAGCCGCCGAAGAGCACGATCTTGCCGAGGCGGGCGTCGTAGGTCATCGAGGCATACTCCCGCGAGGAGGGAGCGGTCGTCGGATGGAGCCGGACCCAATCCCCTCCGACGTAGGCGTAGGTCTCCGATGCCGAAGCGGCCGTCGCTGCGGCGCTGGTGTTCGGCGCGATGAGGAGCGTGTAGCCGTCCTTGGCGTCGAACGCCATGGCGGTCGTCGAGGCCGTCCCGGGGAGCCCCAGGAGGCCGAGGCCGAGCGAGAGGGCGGGCTGGGGGGCTCGGGCGAACGGGGCGGTCGAGACGGGGGCCCCCGAGGGGGAAGGCACGCCGTGGGGGGCGAGGGAGGGGGGGGAGGCGATGGAGAACGGACCGCCGACGGGTCCACCGTAGATCGTCGGGGCGGCCAGGAGGAGCGTGAGGAGGAGGGAGCCGAGAAGGATCCGGCGGGAGCCGAGGGAGAGCCCGGCGATTGACGAGCGCTCGACGCGGGGAACGAACGGCAACGGGGGAAGGTCACGGCTCGGAGGCTGGGGCCGGGCCGGTCGAGCGGGGCGGTTCGGTCGGGTCGGGGGGATCATCGTCATCCGAAGCGTTAGAGCGGCAGCCACTCGGGGGAGAGCACGATCACCGGGTTCTCCAGCGCGATCCCGCCAGAAATATCTGGCTGCAGGTTGCGAAGGCTCCTCTTGCGGAGACTGGGGCGGAGCGGTGGGGCGGGTCCCGGGAGATAGAGGGATGGCTGTACCGTTTCGTGGGCCTGGAACGCCCCCGAGCGGAAGAAGCTCTGGGGGAAGATCGGCTCGGGCAGTTCGCTCGTCTCGCGGTCGGTTTCCTCGAACGGCGTCATCGAGGTCTCTGTGTGGCGAATCGCGTTCATATACCCCCCCCGGATAGATGCGGAAAATATTGCATTTCGAGGTTTTTTCCGTCGAGAACGACCCACCCGCGGGTCCACCGACCATGGAGGGATGGGCCGCCCGATCGGGCGCCGGATCCCCCTTCGACATTCGACCGATCCGAGCGCTCCCGAGGGGTCCGTTCGCGTCCGGTTCCTCGGAAAGAGGATTATCCCAACGGGACATACTCGGCCCATGCCGGACGTTCCTCGATCTAGCGGGGGGGCCATGGACCTACCGACCATCCGGCGGCGGTACCGTTGGTTGGCGGGGATCTATCCGGCGTTCGAGGTGCTGCTGGCGCTCCCTGCGGGTTCCCGAGGTAAGGCCGTTGGCCGGCTAGGGCTCTCCCCGGGGGGGAGGGTGTTGGAGGTCGGGTGTGGGACGGGGCGCAATTTGGGACTCTTGAGGGCCGTCGTGGGGCCGGAAGGCCTGGTGGTCGGGGTCGATGCGACCCCTGAGATGCTCGAGGTGGCCCGGACGGCCGTTCGAGAGGCCGGATGGAAGAACGTCGTCTTGATCGAGGGAGATGCGAGGTCGAGCGAGCTGCCCGGATCCGTCGACGCCATCCTGTTCAGCCTGTCGTACTCGGTCCTGCCGGACCCCTTGGCCGTTCTCGACCACGTCTGGCGGTCCCTGAGGCCGGGGGGGACGATCGCAATCCTGGACGGCCAACTCCCCCGGGGCCGGCTCGGCACCTGGATCCGACCCATCGTGCAGGAGATCAGCCGTCGGACGGTGCTCGGGGCACTGGATCGGACCCCGGAAGAGGACCTCGCGAAGCGGACCGGATCCGTCGAACGGATGGCGATCGGGGGGGGCTGGTACTTCGTGGTCTGGGGCCGAAAGCCGTTGGAGGCCGGGTCGGGCGGACCGTTCGGCTCTTAACCAGGCCCTGAAGGCGTGCCGATGTCCGAGGGTTCGGACCCCCCGCCCTGCGGGATGGGCGGCTGGATCCCATCCTGCCGTGGCAGGTCGCGTCGAACCCCACCATCCGCCGCGACTTCGTGGGGCGGAGAGCGTCCGACGCCTCCAGGAACCTCAAGCAGCTATTTATCCCGCCGCTCGGCTATCATTCGGTCGTGAGGGGGCATCGCCGTCCCACGACCCGACCCGGCGGCCGCGCATCGCCTCGTTCGTGCCGTCGGCTCTCACGGGATCGACGGGGCCAGGTCGCGCCGATCGCGGTGCTGTTCGTCCTGTTGATCCTCGTGTCGCTGCTCGCCAACTACCTCGCCGTCCAGCTTCCGCCCACGATGATCAACCTCGAGTCCCAGCACATCCTGCAGGTCGAGAACCAATTGGGGCAGCTCGAGGAGTCGATCCTCCTCCAATCCCAACGGATGGGCGTTCCGATGGCCATCACGAGCCCATTGTCGTTGGGATCGCCAGGCGCGCCCCCCTTCGGCCAGGGAAGCGCGGGGACGTTGACGACGCATTCCGCCGCGGTCGGGTCGGCCGCCATGATCAGCGCGACCTCGACCGCTCCGCTCAACATCTCCTGGATCACCCCGGGCTCCTGCAAGAACAACTGCCAGACCCATTTCCTCAACTGGTCGAGGAACGGAACCAGCAACGACGGGATCTCGGCGCGGGGGACCGCCGGGAACGAGATCTTCCTCAACATGCTCGGGCAGAACAACTCCAACTTCAACGTCGACCTCCGGGGCATCGCCGATACGGCCTACGTGGTCATCGGGGGATCGAACAACTCGCTCACGTTCACGAACAGCGGGAAGGCCGGGAGCGTCAACGCCACGTTCATCCTCTACGGCCAGTTCGACACCCTCGACCTAAGCAGCCTCACGAAGACCGGGCTCGTGAACGTGATCTACGTGGGGTATCGGGGGACCACCTGCCCCTACCAGAACTACTCCTCGACCGACCAGCTGTTCCTCCCGACGGGAGCCGTGCCCGGGCTGAACGTCACCGTGACCTGGTGGAACGCGGTCGGCTACAGCGCTCCCCTCCACCAAGTGACCGATCCGAGCACAGGATTCGTCTACTGGAACCAGTCGATCACGGGGGCGACCGGCTGCGCCTTCACGGTCTCCTCCACCTCGAGCTACTCCACGGGAGGCGCCGACTCCCTCATCGTCCATCTCGACAACCACTACCTTCCCGGCACGGACATCGTCTCCGAGGAGGGGGCCTTGATCCAGAGCACGCCCGGCCAGAGCGCGGTCCTGGTGGCGCCGCCGTACCTGAGCCTCGTGCCTTCCCAATCGACCCTTGGGGGCGCCTTCACGTTCTTCAACTTCCTCGGCAACCCCGTGACGGCCTCCGGCTACTCCGTGGCGGGAGTCACGACCCGGATCGTCTCGGTGAACCAGCTGACGCTCGCCTCGGTCCCCGGGGTCCAATACAACCAGGGGTTCAAGATCGCTGTGACGACGGCCTACCCCGCCGCGTGGGCGTCGTTCTTTTCCACCCACGCGAACATGTTCCCGAGCGGGTCGTCCTGCGTCTCCGTCGGCCCCTCTCCCGGGCCGGTAAGCTGCCTCGCGGTGCCCGCGACCGGTCACCTCGTCACGATCTCGGCGATCATGAGCGTCCCGACCCTGCTCGTGACGATCATCAACGTCGCCGTCAGCGTGCGCTGAGGCGTTCCGAACGCATGGCCGCACGCCTCGGCCCCATCGTGGCCGTTCGGCGGGGTCGGGTTGCGACCCCCTCAGCCAACGGTATAAGACCTCCGGAATCGAGCGGTCGTTCGATAGGTGGCGGATGAGCGAGACGTTCCCCCTTAGCGTTGCCCGATCGGATCGTCGATCGCACCTGTTTGGCGTCGGTGCCGTCCCGGTGGCGGTCCTCGCCATCTTGCTCTTCGGAGGGATTCCGATGACCCCGTTAGTCGCCCCCTCCAGCGCGGCCGCCCCCCACGCACAAACCCTGCCGGCATCGAGCCATTCCATGGCCACCGCCTCCGAGAAGGCGCAGACCCTCTCCCTGCCCTCGGTGGACGGTCGCATCGCGCCAACCCTGACCGTGCGCCTGGGCTCGCTCTTCCTGGGAGGACCCCACGGGTCGGGGCTTTCATTCGCCGGGCCCAAGGATTCACGTTGGGGAGTCGGATCGACCAGGATCGGGGTCGACGGACGGACTCCGGCCGCCTCGAGCTTGGCGCCCCAGCCGCAGGGGTTCCCGTACCACATCGCCGTATCGAACAGCACCGAAGGTCTCGGATTCAGCAACTCCGGGGGCGCGACCCCGCCGGACGTCCAGATCGCGAGCGGGCCCGGCTACGAGCTCGAATTCGTGAACCTCGAAGGCGCCGTGTTCCGCTCCAACGGCGCCGTCGTGGGTTCGTATTTCCTCGGCACCTTCTTCGGGACGGGCTCGGACTCCCTCTCTGACCCGAAGATCCTCTACGACAACCTGTCCTCGCGGTGGTTCGCCTCGATCATCCACATCAACTCCGCTCGGACCAGCGCGGACAACCGGCTCGCGGTCTCCAACACGTCCGATCCCACGGGGAATTGGACCTTCTACACCCTCTCAGACCCCCCGGGCCTCCTCGGCGACCAACCGATCCTCGGAGTCAGCTCGACCCTGGTCAGCGTCTCGGTGAACATCTTCTCGAGCACCAACGTCTCCTCCGAGTTCTGGGTGATCAACAAGAGCTCGATTCTCCACGGGGGTCCGATGGTGGAGCGCTCGTACGGTCCCAACATCTGGGAGTACTCCGATCATCCCGTCCAATCGGTCTCGGCCAACCCGAGCCTCTTCCTTGTGGAGACCAATCAGACCACGGGGGGGGTCCTCGAACTCCTCAACATCACGGGCGTGCCGCCGGCCACCGTGACGATCAAGCGGACGAACCTCACGCTGAGCACCTACAGCCAATTCCCGTACGCGGCGCAGCCGGGGTCGAGTGATGTCGTCGACCTGGGCGACGCCCGTGTCCAGACGGCGGTGTGGGAGCGGGGCCTGCTCTGGCTCGCCTTCACGACCGGTTGCATTCCGGTCGGCGACACGTCGGCTCGATCCTGCATCCGGCTCGTCGAAGTGAACACGACAGCCGTTTCCGTCACCCAGGAATTCGACTATGGGATCAAGGGAGTCGACGTGTTCTACCCCGCGCTCGCCCTCGACGGGGCGCGCGACGTCACGATGATCTACGGGGAGAGCAGCACCTCGATCTATCCGAGCCTCTACGCGACCGGCCGACTGGCCGGGGATCCGGTCGGTTCCCTGTTCACGCCGACGTTGGTCGCCAAGGGCCTGTCGAACTTTCCCTCCTGCGGCGGAGCCTGCCGATACGGGGACTATTTCGGCGCCGGCCAAGTGCCGAACAGCTCCAGGGCCTGGATCGCCGGCGAGTACCTGGGAGGCGTCGACTACTGGCAGACCCGGCTCGCGGAGACATCGATCTCGACCGCCCCGCTCCCCTCGACCGTCCAGCTCGCCGTCTCGAGCCGCGTGGTGGATGTCGGACAATCGACCACGGTCACGTTCACCATGCTGAATTCGAGCTGCGTCGCCTCGTCCGGGTTCTGCCGGGTCCACCTACCGCTGACGCGGAACTCGGTCGATCTCGCCTGCACGGGGAACTTCACCGCGACCCAGGTCGTGGACGCGTTCACCGCCCCGGGGAACTTCTCCGAGGGAAGTGGCGGGTACGTCGCGGTCTACAACAGCTCGAGCTGCACCGGGACCCCGGCCCTCAATCTCACGGCCGTCCCGGTGGTCGTCACCGTCCACTTGGACCCCACGCTGGCGGTCGCCGCGGCTCCCGCCTTCCCGATCGAACTCGGCGAGACCGTTACGCTCAAGCTGACGGCGTCCGCCGGGACGAGCCCCTACGCCTTCCGATGGAGCAGCCTGCCGCTCGGGTGCGTGGGGTTGAACGCACCCCAGGTCGCCTGCTTGCCGACGGCGACGGGATCCGGCCGGATGACCGCGACCGTCACCGATGGCGTCGGCGTCAACGCCACAGTCTCCCTCAGCTACCAGGTCGTCGTCAACCCCTCGGTGACGCTCTCGGCGAACTCCGTGGCGATCGATATCGGCCAGACGATCGAGTTCACCTCGAGCGTCTCCGGCGGGCTCGGCGCGTTGAGCTACGTCTGGGTCGGGTTGCCGACGGGCTGCGTCAGCCAGAACACCGCACAGTTCTTCTGCCTCCCGACGGGTCCGGGGAGCGGCAACATCAGCCTCACCGTCACCGACGCCCACGGCTTCTCAAGTTCCTCTTCGGTCTTCCTCACGGTCTACCCGTCGGAGTCCGTCGTGATCGACGCATCCTCGATCCGACTGACCGCGGGCGGCGTGCTCAACCTGAGCGCCCTCGTGACCGGGGGCCACGGTCCGTTCGACTACGCCTGGTCGGGGTTGCCCGCCTCATGCCTGGGGTCCAATGGCTCCCAAGTCGTCTGCACCCCGAAGACGGCCGGGGTGCTCCACCTCACGGCATCCGTGACGGACGCGCTCGGGGAGTCGGCGACCGGCTACCAGAACGTCACCGTGCTCCCGGCCCCTTCCTCACCGGCCACGGGCTCCGGCACGCTCTCCCAGACGGAGCTCCTCACCCTCGGGATCCTCGTCGTCGTCGCCGCGGGC
>DASYZN010000188.1:0-6995 GCA_035946105.1 Thermoplasmata archaeon
CTCGGTCATCCTCAGCCACCACGTGAGCGGCTATGTCACCGGGATCTGGCTGATCGCCCTCACGGTCCTCCCGGTGCTCCTTCGCCGCCGCAACGCCTACCCCGCCGCGCTCGTCCCGTACGTGCTCGCCGCGGCGGTCCTGGTCTGGACCGTCAACGCGCTCCTGGTGACGACTCCCGTCCTCGTCCTCCAATCCGGCCTCCTAGAGGCGAACGTGGCCCACGTGCTCCACCCCGGTGCGGCAGCCGCTCCGCCCGCCTCGGGAGAGACGTTTCCGGCCTACCAGCTCGCCTGGATCGGGGGGTCGGTCCTGCTGACGGTCCTCGGCGCCCTCGCCGCGTTCCGGGACCGGCTCGCCCATCGGAAGGATCCGTTCGCGGCGTTCGCCATCCTGGCTTCGCTCGCCGTCGGGGTGATCGCCTTGCCGTTCGTCTCGACCGGATTCAGCTTCCTCTCCCTCCGGCTCCTGGAATACGTGGGGCTCGTCCTCTGCCCGGCGGCCGCCTGGTGGCTCGTCGAGCGTCTCCCCGGGACCGCGTTCCCGTACGCCCGTCGCCTCCTCGGGCGCCGCGGGAGGGGCGTCCGGACGGGCCGGGCGGCCGCCGTCGCCGTCACGGCGATCGCCGCCTCCCTCATCTTCACCGGGGGGTCCCTGATCCCGCTGACGACCCGGGACCAGTTCGCTCCGCCCACGACCGTCCTCATCGACGCCCCTCGCTACGTCGATCCCAATGCCCTGGCCACGGCGCAGTGGGCCGACGCCCACCTCAACCACGCCCACGGCGTCTGGGGCGACGAGCTGGTCACGACGACGTTCGCCGGGTTCGGCCATCTCAAGGTCCGATGGAACGGCTATCCGCTCTTCAACGGCTCCGGATTCAACCGGAGCGCCCTGGCCCAGGTCGGCCTCGGCGACTACGTGGTGATCGACGCCTACATGACGACGGCCTACTCCCCGCCGGAGTTCGACGGGCCCCTGAGCGAGCAGCCGACGACCGCGATCCCGACCGCCAGCGTCGAGAAGTTCTTCAATCCGTTCTATTTCTCGGAGATCTACCAGAACGCGGTGTTCACGATCTTCGAGGTGGTCCGGCTCCCGCCTTCCTCCTGAGCGGGCCCCTTCGGCCCGGACGTCGGCCGGCGGTTCATCGGATCACGGCGGAGAATTCGGCCGTCCGCAGGGTCGTTCCGGCCGCGTCGGTCAGGTCGAGGGCGATCGCGTAGGTGCCGGCGAAGGTGTAGGTGAAGGTGAAGTTGAGCGTGTAGGTCTGATCCGGCAACAGGTTGAACGCGTCCGAACTCTGCGTGGCGTTCCCGAGCCGTAGGGGTTGGGTCCAGGGGACGAGGTGGAAGGGGGCGGGGGCCGCCGAGAGGTTCACCGACTGCACCTTGAGCACGAGCGGCTGGGCCGATGCGTTGTTCGTGATGCTCACCCAGACGGCGAGGACCTCTCCGACGGCTCCCCCCGACGGGATCGCGGTACCCGCGCCCCCGGGGCCCTCGAGGGCGAGCGCGATCCCGGGATGGACGTTGGGGTGGGTGCTTGCGAGGTAGGCGATGAGCAGCAGCACGACCGCGGTCGCGGCCAGGAGGGCGTAGGCCCCCCCCCGCTCTCGACGCGAGAATCCGGAGAGGCCGAACGCCTGCGAGGCGATCGTCCGGAGCCCTTCGGCGCCCTGTTCGGCGGCGCGGAGCCGGACGGCGAGCGCCCAAAGGGTGAGGATGAACGCCGCGCCCGCGAAGACCGCCGGGGGAAGTCCCGCGTGGAGGGCGAGGGGGAGGAGGCCGAGGAGGACGTTGAACGTCACGCTGAGGCCGGCCGTCAGGGCGACCTGGATCGACCAGTGGAGGGACGAGGCCCCAGGAAAGAGCAGGGAGGCGAGGGCGTAGCCCGGGGCGAGCAGGAGGAGGAAGATCCCGAACGGCGCCTCGAGCCAGGGGGTCGGGACGATGGCGAGCACGGCGAGGTAGACGAGCAGCGCGGCCGCGCTCGCGAGCAGGTATCGCGCGCGGAAGAACTCCCGCGTCGGTTCGGCGGACGACCTCGGCTCCACGGATCGATTCGGCTCGGGGGACGGGTTAAGGTTTCCCCACCCCGGCGGAGGCCGAGGGGCCGCCGGAGGCCGGGTCCACGGAGCTCCTGTGGCGATCGAGCCCGGCGAGCCGATGCACGATCCTCGGGAGTCGACGGACGAGACGGCCGGTCCACCCCTGAGTGCCGGGGGGCCGAGCGGCCCGGCCTGGGCGGTAGCCGAGGGGTCCGGCCAGCCAGCCGGCGGAGGCCCAGAAGAGGAGCCGCGTGGCCCGGGGGAGCCGGGGGAGACGCGTGGGGGTCCGGTCGAGCACGATCTCCCGCTTCAGGCGGGCCCGGTTCCCGGCGGCGATGTGGCGCATCGGGATCCGGTCCCCGGCCTCGACCCGCGCCAGGACCGCTGAGAGATCCGTGCCGAGGAGCTCACCGATCCTCGTCAACGTCGTCCGGGGGTCCGCGAGGAGGTCCTCGTACCGGACGCGCCGGTACCGGGATCGGTCCCCTCCGCAGAGCACGATCGCGGCGAGGTTCATGGCGATCCAACGGGCCAGGACGATGATCGGGTTGCGGACCCAATCCCCGGGGGCCTCCGGATCGCTCAGGGTGCCAAGCTCCGAAGCGAGGAATCCCCGCCCGTCCCGCACCAGGTGCAGGTAGCGAACGTTGACGCCGAAGGCGGAGAGCTCGCGGACGATCCGCGCCCGGGCCGCGCTCGGACCGTACTCGACGAGCACCTGGGCTCCCGACGTCCGGGCGATGATGCCGGCGAACTCCGCCATCGCCCGGACGTGGGTCAGGCGCTCCCGCCGGCCCGCGCCGGGGCGCATCAAGAGGCGCGGGAGCGCGGCCCAGCGCTCGAACCGGCGCTGTCCCCTCGAGAGGGCCCCGAGGAGGTCCCGCGCCTCGGCCGCGCGCCGGACCTCGTTCCAGAAGGGGCACGCCAGCACGGGCGCCCCGCACGAGCAGCCCCGGCCACCGTCCCCGGAGCTCCAGATCGGATCGGGGAACCGGTAGAGCTCGCCGGCGAAGAAGATCGTGGGCTCCGAGGCGAGGACCGCGCCGAGGGCGGTCCCCCCCGATCGGTGATGGCCGACGATGTAGAGGAGGGTGAGGCGGGTCGGCGGCCTCCCGTCCCCCCGGACCGTCTCGGGCGTCGCCTCCAAGGAGGCGCCCGGAACACGTCGGGGGCCGGCCGGATCAGCCACCATATCCGTACGCGGCCAGGCCTTCGCCGACCACGAGGAGGTTCCAGGCGAACCGAACCTCGTTGAGGCTCGCCTCGGGAGACGCCACCCGCTCGGTGAGACGATGGGTCCCCGCCGCGGAGACCACCCCGAGCGACGAGAGGCGCTCGACCGCGCTGGCGAAGCGGCCCTCGAGCGGGTCGCGGAGCCAGGCCCGGATCGGGGGCTCGAACCCGTGCTTTCGGCGCCGGGCCAAGCTCGGCGCCTCGGTCGCCAGCAGGCGGCGGAGCTGGAGCTTTCCTTGCGAGATCCCGATCTTCTTCGAGAGGGGGATCCCGTTCGCGAGCTCCACGACGACCCGTTCCTGGAGCGGAACCCGCTCCTCCACGCTGAAGAAGGAGGAGGCCTTGTCCGCCTTCGCGTTGAATTTCTCCGCCAGGAGGAACATCTGGTCGTAGAGGAGGAACGCCTCCTCCTTCTCGGCGGGGATCTGTTCGCGCTCCGCTTCTCGAACCAGGTCGCGGATGACGAGGGCGGGGTCGTACCCGTTCAGCAGGTGGACGACCCGGTCCACGGGCAGGGCCGAATAGAGGTCGATCGCGTACGCGGCATTGCCGTTCACGTGGCCGAACGTGTTCAGGCCCTTCAGCGCGGCATCCCCCCACGTCGTCCTCCCGACTTCCCGGGCCGCGAAACGACGGGGCCAGCGAGCCAGCTCCCCGAATCCGGTCGAATGCACGAAGTGCAGCGATCGGTAGTAGTCGTAGCCGGCGAAGAGCTCATCCCCTCCCTCGCCCGAGAGGACGACCGTCACATCCTGCTTGGCCCGCTTCGCGAGATAGAAGTTCGGCACGAAGGCCGGGTCCGTCACGCTGAGATCGTAGGCGTACGCGATGCGATCGAAGTCCTTCTCGAGATCGTCCGATCGCAGCGAGACCTCGTGGTACCCCGATCCGACAAGGTCGGCGAGCAGGCGCGCGAAGGGCCGCTCGTCCTGCGCGTCCTCGAACCCCACCGTGTAACTGTGCAGGCGGCTCGAATACGCGCGAGCGTAGAGCAACGTGACGATCGACGAGTCGATCCCGCCCGAAAGATAGCTACCCACAGGCACGTCGCTGACGAGGCTACTCTCGACCGCGCTCCGCACCGCGCGGTAGACGTCGCCCTGCCCGTTGGCCCCGGGTGCCCTCGGCGGGGCACGCCGCCAGTACCGTCGAACTTGATACTGAAGGTCCCGCTGGGAGTACCGCAAGAGTTCGCCGGGCCGAAGTTTCCAGACGTTCTTGAGGCAGGTCCGCCGGACGGGATTGAACCCCAGGGCGAGGACCTCGGCCAGCCCGACCGGGTCCAAGGGCCGCCGTAGCGGGGGGGTCGTGAAGGTCTTGAGCTCGCTGCTGAAGGCGAAGGTCATGCCCTCGGCGAGGTAGTAGAGCGGTTTCACCCCCATCCGGTCCCTCGCCAGGTACAGTTGCTCCTCGACCGAGTCGTAGATCGCGAACGCCCACATGCCGTCGAGGTGGTCGAGGAAGTCGGCACCCCACGTTTCGAAGGCGGCGAGGACCACCTCGGTGTCCGATTCCGACTGGAACGAGCGTCCGGCCCCGATCAGCTCCGCCCGGACCGATCGAAAGTTGTAGATCTCCCCGTTGAAGACGATCCACCGTGTGCCCTCGTCGTTCGAGAAGGGCTGATGGGCGGCCGAGGTGAGGTCGATGACCTTGAGCCGGCAGCTTCCGAGGGAGATCCCCGCGTCGACGAAGGTGCCCTCATCGTCCGGTCCTCGGTGATGGATCGTCCGATTCATCGAGCGGACGAGCTCCCCGTCCGCTCGGTTCACGCCGTTGATACCGCACATGCCTCACGACGATGGGGGATCGACCCCGGGGAAGGGGGCTCCGGTCGACGGTGAAGCCGGGAACTTCGAACACGACGCACGGAATTCCCCCCCGCGGTCCAAGACCGCTCATGGCACATGATGGGTGGGTAACCAATCGGTCGGGAGGGGACGAAAAAGTAACGACGTATGGGCGAGGTTCTGGACAGCGATCGATCGGAGCGGCGGACAGTCAGTGGGCAGTCCCAGGCCGCGAGAAGTGAGGTCGTACGGACCGCCTTCCCGGCGCACCCCCGGACGCGAGGGACCCGGGACGGCGGTCACAGATATTCCGAAGCGACCGCAGCCTTTCCGCCGATCCCGCCGCTCCCCGTCCCTGGGACCTGACCGCGCCAGCGGAGCCGGTGGGTGCGGTCCGCCCGCGAGGGCTCTCTACGATGGTCTGCGAGCCGGCTTTTCCCCGGGGACCCTCCCGGTGAACGTCCCCGATTTAGGTCCCAGGTCCGCCTCCTGATGCCCGCGACCGCGCATCGCCTCCGGTTCCAGCCCAGCCCTACGGACCCCTCCGTCTCCCCTTCGCCGACCGCCGGGATGTCCCCGACGCGCTCCGAAAGCCGGCGTCAAGGGGGAAAGCGAGCCCGCGTTCCGTCGGTACGGGGGAGAAACGTTCGGAAATGACCAACGGATTACCTCCTCCGACTCCGGACACGACGGTTCTAAGAACCGAACTTCCGTCTTTCAGCTCAGGGCGATGCGCGACTCCCAGGCCTGCGGATCATCGGCGGGGGCTCCCCCGGCCAGGATTCCGCCAAGGGGAGGGGAGCGGAAGAGGCAACCCGGAGCCGCTTCGCATGTCGGTCGCCTGAGCACCGCAGGTAAGCGTAGCCCGCTTCTACGCGGTGCGCCGTCGCCATCCCGCCCGCATCGAGACCGGCACGCTCCACCGGGACTCGCGCGAGCCCGAGGTCCGCGGATGATGGGGCGAAATGGGTTCCGCGCGGCGGCGATCCTCGGTCTCGCGGGGATCCTACTACTCCTCGGCCTACCCTCGGCGTTCCCAACCTCGGGTCCGATGGGGACCTCCGGGATCCGGGCCGATGGGGTCACGGTCGGCCTCCCGTTCTACACTATCACCTTTTCCGAGTCGGGTTTGCCGACGGGAACCCACTGGGCGGTCGTCCTGAACGGGACGACCGCGGGGGCCACCGCGCCGTCGTCGGTGGTCTTCATCGAGGCGAATGGCACGTACCCCTTCTCCGTCCCGACCGTCACCGGCTATGCAGCGAGCCCAACCTCGGGGAACGTGACCACGAGGACCTCGGGGAGCACGGTTGGCATTCGGTTCGCGTCCCTCCCGTCGGTCTCGGCCCCGGTCTCCTACAACCTCACCTTCTCCGAAACGGGGCTTCCGAATGGGACCACGTGGTCGGTCGTATTGAATGGAAGTAATGGGACCGCCCAGTCTCCGCGTTCGATCACGTTCCCGGTCCGGAACGGCTCATACCCGTATTCGATCGGGTCGATCCCCGGGTACGCGGCTTCCCCAACCTCGGGTTGGAGCAACGTCTCCGGGACGTCGGTCGTCGCCCCGGTCCAATTCGAGGCCGACGTGCAGCACGTCGTTCTCCTCGTTTTGGAGAACTATGAGCTCGGGACCGTGCTCCAGAACGGACCCTACGAACGCTACTTGTGGAACCATTACGGTCAGGCCACCTCCTTCTACGGGACGTGTCACCAATCGAAGCCTGAGTACACCGCCCTGACGAGCGGCCGGTCGTTCAACTGCGCCTCCTTCCCAGTGGAGAAGGTCACCAATCTCGCCGACCTGCTCGAGCAACGCAATCTGACATGGAACGGGTATTTCGAATCGATGCCGAACGCCTGCGCCACGACGAGCGCTTTCCCCTACACGATCTATCACAATCCCTTCCTGTCCTACGCTGAT
>DASYZN010000189.1:0-15530 GCA_035946105.1 Thermoplasmata archaeon
GACGTTTCGTCAAGGAACGCATGCTACGCGGCGACTCCGCCCGAGCGGCGCGAGTAGCCCATAACGAGCTTTCGAAGCTCTCCCCGTTTGAGATATCGCGCCGCTGGGGGCCTCGCTGGGGTAATCTAAGCGGGTCGGAACCCGTTACCCCGAAAGAGGTTCATAAAATTCAATCCTCGCTTTCTCGGAAAGATCGGGCCGAGCGCAAACACGCGAGGGCCGTTATGCGCGGAAGAACCGAGGCGGCGCGCTCCGAGGCGCAGATATTGGGACTGCCCGAGCCAACGACGAACGCGCAAAGGGCGCACGACGCGGGGGTTGAATACCGAGCGACGAATGACGAGCGCCTAAGAGAGGATTTCACCGAGGGTTCTTGAGGCCCAGATACCACACAAAGAGCGCCCCGCGTATAGGCGGCTTCGATACCGAGGCGTGCGAAGGCAACCTGTTAGTGATTTGCTCCCCCACCCGCTCCCACGAATATCGGGGCGATAAGGACGCACCGCGACGCTTGCTTGAGTGGTTGTGGCGAGAGGCGAAGGATACCAATTTCTGTTATAATCTGACGTATGACAGGGACGTAATCGCAAAACCGTTTGCTAAAGGGATGAAAAGGGGGTCGAACCACGTAACGTGCGCGGCGTTTACCTTGGCCTTCCTCGGTAACAAATCGTTTACACTAACCAAGAAGGGAGCGCACCGTCGAAAGTCGTTCTACGATATCTCGGGGTTCTTTGCCGACGGGGAGCGGACTCTCCCCCTCGATGAAGCGGCAAAGTTGTTTCTCGACGAGGGCAAGCTGCCCGACGTTGATAGGCGAAAGCTCGGGTCCGACCCCGCATACTATCCCGCGCATCGCGCCAATGTTATCCAATATTGTAAGAGGGACGCCGATCTTGCCGTTCGACTCGGGCGGCTCTTGATTAAGACCCTCGAAGCCTCTCTCGGATTCTATCCCTCTCGGTTCAATTCGAAGGCGTCAATCTCTAAGGCGTGGGCGGAGGTCACCCAACCTGAGCTTTTCAAAAAGAAGCCGCCCCGACGATGGGACTTGTTTCGTTCGTCTTACAAAGGTGGTATTTTCCATACGCGGGTTCTTGGTCGGGTTGCGAACGTCAGCGAGGTCGATATTACATCCGCTTATGGGGCCGCCCTGCTCAAGGCTCCGAATGTCACTAAGCTATCACCGATTGTCTCTAAGTCTTACCACAAAGAGGCTCTGCTTGGCTCCTATTGGATTCTCATAGATTACGACGGGCGCTTGCCCCTGACAGCAAAGGCGCGCGGCAAGAAACAGGCACGGACCGTCTATCCCACGTCGAATGGCCAGTTGCGCCCCTACACGGCTTCAAAGGCGGAGATGGATTATTTCGTCGAGTCGGGGCGGTCCTTTGTCGTCTTGATGGCGGAGGAATATTTCGGCGAATACCGCCCTCAATTCCCCGAGCTTCAAACCCTCTTGGATAAGGTCGCCGAGCTAAAGGAGTCGGCCAAGACCGACCCGAAAGCGAAGGTCGAGCGGATGCTTCACAAGACGATAGTAAACGCGCTTTATGGGTGTCTGGCCGAGTCGAAGCATGGCGAAACGCCGTTAACGAACTGGCCCCTTGCCGCCGAGATTACGGGGCGGTGTCGGGCCGCCATCTGGCGCGAGTGGGACCACCAGAAATCCCACGGTTCCGTTATCGTGTCGATAAACACCGACTCGATTCGATTTGCGATCGACCCCGAGGCCGATTTTATACCGTGCGAATCGTGCGCCATTCGAAAGGGAATAGGAGAATTCGATAACAAGTTCACAGGCGCGACGGTAACACACTACCAATCGGGAATAGCACTAATCGAACACTCGAACGGAACGACCGAGCTACGGAAGCGGGGCAAGCCCCTGCTTACCCCCGAGATGCTACGCTCGGCCACGGGTCCGACCGTAAGCGTTCCGTCTCGCCATGTAACGCACTTGTTTGAGGCCCTCGCACAGAACCGCGCGGAGGAGATCGGCGCGTTCGATGACCCAGAGGATAGCGGAGACGATACCAAGATCGACCTTGCCTCTAATCGGTGGGCTTTGGATTTCGACCCTGCCGATCTTCGCTTCGAGGTCTTGAACGTGCGCCCCGTTATCGGAACGGCCCCCGATTACGACGATATCACGTCGGGTAAGTATGAAGCTCGGGCGCGCCTCGCGGGTGTTCGCACCACTCGCCGAACGAGCGCAGGTCCCGAGTCGCCGCCGCGTCAACCGCTACCCGCTCCCCTTCAAAGCGAACCGTCCGAGATAGTGCGTCTGCCGTCGATAGAGCCAACAAGCGCATAGCGTCGTTAGTGAGTCGATACGTCCATTCGTCGTCGCGTATGAATGAGGATGGCGGGGCCGAGCGGTGCCAGTCGATAGCCGCTTTATCGACGATAGACCGCGTTAGCTCTTGGGCGTCATACAGGAACGAGTCTTTCTCGCGGTGGCTCTCATGGAGCATCCCCACAGCTACATCAAGGCCGACCTTTGCGATGATAGCGCGCTCGCGGACGCACTCGACTCCGTGCGCGGCGTTGATAGCGGCGTTTACGGTGGTGGTGGCTCGGCGGTTCATAGAGGTTGTGAACGCCGATTTGCGCTCGATTCCGATCTTGCCCCAATACTCGATGGATTTAACGCCCTCCCAAGAGCGGAGCTTGTATGGCGTGTTAGCGGTCGCGGGCGGTTGCTCGCCGACCTTTGCCGTTACGAACGCACGGGCCGCTTGAAGGCGGAGCTTGGGGTCCAAAGCGACCCGCATTTGGGCGAGGCGAAGGGGTGCGTCGTGTCGCGCCCACGGAACGAACGTAGAAAGCGGGGTTCCACCGCGACCCATCAGCCCGACCGTTACGCCCCACTTGCCGAGACATTTCAGGGCCGCGTAAGTGGTCCAGCCCTTGGTATTCGCTATCAGGATCGTGTCGCACGTCTGCGCGAACTCGGGGGGCGGGACTGGTTTTCCATCGCCGATTTGAAGCCCGTCCTTTGTCAGACGGATATTGATTGGCCCCGCCGCCCCCAAATAGAGGACCTTCATTGGTCCGCTCGGAGGGGGCGGGCCGCAACCTTTCGTTCGGCGAACGGGCTAACGCTTGGGCGCTGGGCGAGTGGCGACACATGCGCCCCACCGCTTTTCGCCTACTTTACCCCTCTTTTCAACGATCTTCGACGGGTGGGACCGTTCGCAGGTTTTCTCGACGGTGGCGGGGGGAGTCTTAACACCTTAACGGTTAAGACGGCCGCCGACGCGCGGTCCGTCGGACCCCCCGGGGTGCCGGCGCCGAGCGTTGGATGCCGAGATGCAGACGCCACGACGGGACCGGCCGGGGCCGGTCGGACCGGAAGTGCGCCCCTCGGCTCTCGGCCCGCTCGAGCGCGGCGGCGGCGATGAGCCGGGCGACCGTCGCGGCGTTCGCCCCCGGTCCTGGCCTCCCCCCCTCGGGAGGCTCGACCAAGGCGAGACGGGCGATGAGCTCCTCGTTCGCCCGGCCGAGGGCCGGTCCATCGCGGACGATGCCGACCGATTCCCAGAGGAGGTCGCGCACGCGGGCGAGCGTCGATTCGGCCGCATCGCGTCCCGCGCCCGGGGGCTGGGGGATCCCGATCCGCCGCCCGGGCTTGGGGGGGCCGCCGGGGGTCGGATGCAGGAGCTGCCGAACGGCCCGCTCCCCGAAGACGAGTCCTTCGAGCAGGGAGTTGCTCGCGAGACGGTTGGCGCCGTGGACCCCGGTCGCGGCGACCTCCCCGCAGGCCAGGAGACCGGGAAGGCTCGTCCGGGCCTCGAGGTCGGTCGCAATCCCCCCGATGGTGTAGTGGGCCACCGGGGCGACGGGGATCGGGTCGCGGCTCGGGTCGAGCCCGAAATTGGCGAGGAACCGGCAGACCGTCGGGAATCGGGCATAGAGGCGGTCGCGAGGAAGCGCGGTGGCGTCGAGGTAGACGCAGGCCGCACCGGATCGGACGAGCTCGGCGTGGATCGCCCGGCTGACCACGTCTCGGGAGGCTAGCTCGCCCGCCCCGCCCTTTCCCCGGAGAAACCGCTCCCCGGATCCGGTCCGCAGGACCGCGCCTTCGCCCCGAAGGGCTTCGGTGATGAGGAACCGTGGAGCGCCGGCGCGCGCGAAGGCCGTGGGGTGGAACTGCACGAACTCCATGTCGGTGAGGAGGGCGCCGGCCCGGAACGCCAGGGCGAGCCCCTCTCCCGTCGCCACGGCCGGGTTCGAGCTTTGTCGGTAGAGGCTCCCGGCCCCCCCCGTGGCGAGGACGACCGGTCGGTCCTCGATCGTCTCGGCGGCCGCTCCGTCGGGGCGACCCAGGACGGCCCGAGGCGGACCCCCGGTCGGCACCTTGAGTTCCAGGAGGGCCGTGCGCTCCCGGACCGCGATCCCCTCGTCGAGCACCCGACGCCGCAGCGCCTCCTCGATCTGGAGTCCCGTGGCATCGCCCCCCGCATGGAGGACCCGGTCGCGGGAGTGGGCGCCTTCCCGACCGAGCGCGACCCGGCCATGGACGGTGTCGAACGGGACCCCGTATCGGACGAGGTCGGCGATCCTCGGGGGGGCCTCCGCCGTGAGGATCCGGGCGGCATCGGGATCGACCAGTCCATCGCCGGCGGAGACCGTATCGCGCCAGTGGCGTTCGACCGAGTCGTCGTCCCCGATCGCCGCCGCGATCCCGCCCTGGGCGTAGCGGGTGTTGGACTCCTCCAGCCGGGATTTCGTCACCAGGATCGGCCGAAGGCCGGCCTCGCGGCATCGCAGGGCCACGAAGAGGCCGGCGATCCCGCTCCCGACGATGAGGGGCGACCGATCGGTGGGCATCGACATCGCCAGGGGCGGGGTCCGTAATCCGTTTGCGGGAGACCGGTTCCGGTCGGGGGTGGACGCCGAGGGAGATGGGAGGGCTCGGCGCGTGGCCGCGCGCCGAACGGCAAGAGCCCTGCACCCTAGGTCCGATCCCGGCGAGATCGCTACCGGGCGGGAGAAGGTACGTTCGAGCCGACCGGGCCCGGAGGTCCCGAGGTCCAGCGGTAGATGCGCGCGCTCGAGACCCATTGGAAACCGAGGCGGTCGTAGAGGGCCTGGGCCGGCCGATTGCTCTCGGTGACCCAAAGCCGGGCACTTTCGAAGCCGAAGGCCCGGAGGGCGCGGAAGACTCTTCGCATGAGGTAGAGGGCGATCCCGTGACGTTGGAAGCGGGGATCGACGACGAGGTCGAGGACGATGGCCCGCCGCGCCGTCTGTTCCGCGACCAGCACGGCCCCCACCACCTCGTCGGATGCGTCCTGCAGCGCCTCCGAGGCCTCGTCGAGGAAGCGACCGAGCCGGCCGTCGAGCAGCTCGGTCAGACCCCGCCGGTCCTCTTCGAGGCTCTCCGCCAGCAGCTGTTCGTCCGGGGTCCCTCGGAACGCCCGGAGATCGAGCGCGGCGATCCCCTCGAGCGGCACCGATCGGACCGGGGCCGTTCGGAGACCCAGGGTGGGGAGTGCGGGGTCCGTGGCATCCGAGGCCGTCACGGCGCGTTCGAGCGATCGACGGCGCAGGACGGATCCCCCCAGGTCGCGGACGAGACGGTCGCCGAGACCCACTTCCTCGGTGGGTTCGAGTCCGCTCAGCCCGACGTCGGCCCGCCGCACCTCGGGGGGGAAGGAGCGGAGGAGCGCGACGCCGAGCCGCTCGGCCCTCTCGGGGGCCGCCGGGCCCGGCTCGACGTGGACGTGTCCGTAGGCCCGTTCCCCCCGGATCGTGTAGAACGCGAGGCCGGCCGCCCCGCGATCGCTCGCGGGGTACCACCATCCCATGAGCTCCCCGGATCGCAGGTCCCGCGTCGCCTGCTCGACCCATCCCCGATCGAGGTACTCCCCCCGCCGAACGAGCTCGGTCCGAAGCTCGTGGACCCGCTCGAGGAGGTCATCCTCCCGGGCCGCTCGAGCCGGGGCGGGCGCGGGGTCGGCCACGTTCCTCTACAGGCTCGCGAACTCTTTGCGGAGGATCTGCGCGATGTCCGGGGCGACCGACGCCTTTTCCGCGGGGTTGAGCAGCGTGTCAGTGGAGAAGAGGTCGTCGGTGACCGCCTTGATCCGCTCGAAGGCGTCCCGAAGGAATAGGCCGTGGGTGCAGGCGGCCGCGATCGCGCCGACCTTCTGGCGCTTTAGGAGCCGGGCGGCCTCGACGATGGTGCCGCCCGTCGAGATCACGTCATCGAGGATGACGATGTGCTTCCCCTCCAGGTCGAGCGGTACCGTCTCCGGGAGGGCGAGCTCGACGTGGTCGCTGTCGATCCGTTTCTTCTCGAGGGCCATCCACGGTCGATCGAGCAGATGGGCCATCCGCTTCGCCCGCTCGACCCCTCCCTTGTCGGGGGAGACCAGGAGGTCGGTGGGGCGTTCGCGCAACAGGCGGGCGATCGCCGGGATCCCGCTCGCCTCGAACGCGGGCTTGTGGAACTCGTGGAGGGTGGACGTCGAGTGGAGGTCGACCGTGACGACGGCGTCGGCCTCGAGCTCGATATGACGCGTCATGGTCCGGGCGCTCACCGGTTCCCCCGGGAAGAACTGTCGATCCTGGCGGGCATAGCCGAAGTACGGCACGACGACGATGAGCCGGCGGGCGGACGCCTCGCGGACGGCATCCTCGAGGAGCAGGAGCTCGAGGAAGTCCTGGTCGGTGCGGGTCGACTGGACGATGACGACGTCCTCGCCCGAGAGGCGTCCCCCGACCCGAAGGTAGAGTTCGTTGTCCGGGAATCGCTTCACGAACGGGATCGCGAACGGGGCGTTCCCGAGTTCCCGCGAAACGCGTTCGGCGAGAGCCGTCGAAGCGGGACCTCCGATGACGTACACGAGCGAGCGACCCGGGCGAGGGACGAGGGGACGGGCAAAAGCATTGTCCCCGGGGTCGGGGGGCCACACGGTCGCGCCGTTACCGGACGCTCGGGGGCAGCGTTGCCGATCCGGCCGACGCCGGGGCCTCGGGGTCGGGCCCGTCCGCCCAGATCGTGGGGGCCCGGACCGTCCCGCGGCGGGGGAGGAACGCCTCCCCGCTCCGGCGCTCCTTGCCTCGGAGGACCGAAAAGACCGCCGCGACGAGGACGAAGACGGCCGAGACGCTGAAGGCGAGATGCATGCCGGATTCGAAGATCGAGTCGATCCCAGCAGGGGTCAGCCCGAGCCGGGCGATCGTCGCGGGATCGAACGCTCCCCCGAAGAGGTCCGCGGCCGTCCCGGCCGGGAGTCGGGAGGTCAGGGCGACCAGGCCGACGGCGAAGCTCACGGCCATCGAGGAGTTCCGTAGGGTCATCATGACCCCCGAAGCGACCCCGTAGCGCTCCCTCGGCACGCTCGCCATGATCGAGGAGGTGTTCGCGGGGAAGAACAGCCCGCCTCCCACCCCCATCACGGCCTCCCAGGGCGCCCCGGTGGACAGCGGGGTCGAGGCCGCGACGTTGGCGAACCCCAGGAGGGCCGTCGCCTGGACCAGCAGCCCCACGGTCGAGATCACCCGGGCGCCGTAGCGGTCCGACAATCGACCCCCGATCGGGCCGACGATCCCCAGGGCGAGGGAGAGGGGCACGAGGAGATAGGCGGCGGTCAGGACCGACACCCCCCGGATCCCCTGGAAGTAGACCATCAGGAGGAAGTTCGTCGCGAAGATCGCGACGCCCTGGAGCATCGAGGAGCTGAGGGAGGCGCTGAACAACCAGTCCCGGAAGAGGCCGAACGGCAGGATCGGATCTCGGCTGATCCTCGCCTCCCAGAGGACGAACGATCCGAAGAGGGGCACGCCGAGGAGGAGCGGCAGGTAGGTCGAGGGGGCCGAAAGGCCGAACAGGATCCCGTCGGTGACCCCGAGCAGGAAGCAGGCGAGCGAGCCGACGAACAGCACGGCGGCCGTGAAGTCGAACGTCTCCCGCGGGTCGGGGGTCACGGACTCCCGAAGGACGATCGCCGCCAGCCCCGTGGCGAGGGTCCCGATCGGCACGTTGATGAAGAAGATCCATCGCCAGGTCGTCACGCTGAGGATGAGGCCCCCGAGCCCGATGCCGATGATGGAGCCGGTCCCCCAGACCACCGAATTGATCCCGAACGCCCGGCCCCGCTCGTTCGGGGGGAAGGCGTCGGAGAGGATCGCGAAGGAGTTCGCGACGAGCATGGCCCCGCCGACGCCCTGGACGGCCCGGGACGCGACGAGCTCGAGGCCGGTCTGGGCGAACCCGCAAAGGAGGCTCCCGAGGACGAAGACCCCGAAGCCCGCGTTGTAGAGCTTCTTGCGCCCCTTCAGGTCGGCGACCCGACCGAGGGAGAGGACGAGGGCCGTCCCCATGAGGATATAGACCATGAGGACCCAGACCATCTCGACGAGATTGGCCCCGAGGTCGCGGGCGACGTCCGGGAAGGCGATGAGCAGCACCGTGCTGTCGATGGAGCCCATGAGGCTCCCGAGGCTCACGACGGCGAGGACCTTCCACTTGAACTCGGTCATCTCGGGCGGCCGGGGCCGTCGCGGGGCGCCGAGCGGGGTCCCGAGGATAACCGTTGCGTCGGACGGGGCCGTCGCTGGGCCAAGGAGCGGCGGCTCGCCTCCGTCGCCCTCGAGGGAAGGAATGCGCATTAGTATGTGTCGATACGATGGACGACGATTGACGATTAACGTGTGCGAGGATTGAAATACAGGAAGCGGACCGTTGCCTCACCCGCGGGGAAAAACCCCGGAGGAAAGACCGAATGAAGACGAGGACCGGGAATCAACGGCGTTGGAGAAAGAACTCGAAGCGGGGAGTGTCGCCCATCATCGCGACGATCCTGCTGGTCGCGATCACGGTCGTACTGGCCGCCGTGCTGTACGTCCTGATCTCGGGCCTCACCAAGGGACCGGGCTCGACCCCTCTCGGGAGCGCGCTCGGCGTCGGCAGCGCAACCGGCGGAGCCTGCGGCGGCGCGCCCCGGGAGTGTAACTACACCGTCAGTGTGGTCTCCGCGAGCGGGGGGCTGACCCCGAACAGCCTCAAGTTCCAACTTGAGGGCAGCTCGAACAACATCACGTCGTTCAACAACGTGATCGCGAAGGACTCGAACGGCTGCTTCATCGGCCTCTTCACGGCCGTGGGCGGCTGGTCGACGACGAACCCGGCCTGGACGGGCATTGCCTGCACCGCCTCGGGAGGCCTCACGACCCTGGAGAGCTCGGGCTGCCAGTTCGCCCTCTCGACGGGCGCGTCCCTTTCGGGCAAGGGCTACCAGCTGGTCTTCGTCGCCGCGACGGGGTCCTTCTCGGGCACCGTGCCGGCCTCGATCCCCTGATCGGGCCCCGAGGGCGTCCCACCCAACCTTTTCCCTTCCCTCTTTTCTTACGCGGTCCGATCGCCCCAGCCCTCGGTCCGTTTCCGACGGAAGCGCTCCGAGGTCGACGGTGGACGGGGATGCTTGCCGACCCCACCCTCCGCCCTGAACGGCCCCGCGGGAACCTTGGGTCCAGGGCGGCGGCTTCGGGACCGGACCCCCCCGACCGCCCCCCGGCGACGCCCAACATCGGATCGGTCCGCGGCCGCACCCCCGGCCCGACCCCTCGGGTCGCGAGAAACCGAGGATCCCACAATGCGCATGGGTATGTGTCGATTTCAAGTTCGTCTAGCGTCGATACCCCAAACCAAGGATTCAAATACTGGAGGCAGGCGTTCGCGTTCCCTGCGGGGAATCTCCCCGGAGGAAAGACCGAATGAAGACGAGGACCGGGAATCAACGGCGTTGGAGAAAGAACTCGAAGCGGGGGGTCTCGCCGATCATCGCGACGATCCTGCTGGTCGCGATCACGGTCGTACTGGCCGCCGTGCTGTACGTCCTGATCTCGGGCCTGACGAAGGGTCCGGGGAACACTCCCTTGGGGAGCGCGCTCGCGACGGGGAACGGAGGGACGGGCACCTGCGCTGCCGGTAACTGCACGTACACGTTCGTCATCCAGTCGGCGAGCGGGGGCCTGACCGCGAATGGGCTCAAGTTCCAGCTCTTGGACTCGAGCGGGGCCATCATCAACAGCAAGGTCTGGTCGGTCACTCTGGTGGACGTCTCGGCGTGCGTCGTCGGGGTCTACATCTTCGGCGCCCAGAACGCCTGGTCGGCGTCCGGTAACACCTGCACCGGCGGAACGCCCGGCCTTTCGAGCCCCATCGTCTCGGGCGATCAGCTCGCCCTCAAGACGACGGTCGCCGGCGGCTCGATCTCGGGCCTGGGCGACTCGCTCAGCATCATCGGCCAGGGGTCGTTCAGCGGTTCGGTCCCGGCGAGCGTGCCGTAATCGGGATCGCAGGGCCCGCGCCAACCTTTTCCCTTCCCTCTTTTCAAACGAATTACGGCGGATTGGGTTCCTCTCTCGAGGGAGGCAAGGGCTGCGCTCCGACCCCCCTCGACCTCCTAAGATGACCCGATCCCCAGGGAACGGGGGGGAGCTCCGCTAGAGATCGTCGTCGCGACGGTGACGGCGGCGACCGACCCGGGGGGGCGTTCGGCCTCCGTGCCGACGCGACGGCACCGGCCGCCCTCGGGGGCGTTGGATCCGCTGGGAGCGCAGGCGTCGTAGGAGCGATCCCCCCTCCTCCCGGGACCGGCGGGTCGATCGCTCCTCCTCCTCCTCTTCGTCCTCGTCGTCCTCCTCGTCCCGCGGACGCCATCTCAGCAGGCTCCGCCAACCCCGTCGAGCCCCTTCTTCGGCCGCGGCGCGGACTTCGTCCCGTTCCTCCTCTCGGCGGAGGTCGTCCTCGATCCCTTCCGCCCTCAGGGCGTAGTGGATCCCCATCGCGGCGGCGAACAGGCCGATCACCGTAAGCCCGAAGAACTGCCAGGATTGAGGGGGGACCATCGAGGCGTCGCCGCCGAGGACGAGCTTGATCGCGCCGAACCAGGGGATCATCCCCCGGGCGACCCCGATGATCCAGGCCGGCTGCACGAGGGTCGTGATCGACGGTTCGTCGGGAACTCCCTCGGCCGGGTTGCCCGGCATCAGATTGTTGTCCCCGAGGGTCACGAACCCGGAGGCAGAACCGACCGAGGCCCAGGCGATCGACACCGTCGCGGCTCTCCAACCGATATGGGAGAGGGTGATCGTGCCCCGGAGGTTCAGTGGGCCGCAGCCGCTCGGGTGGTCGCTCACGTTGTAGAGCGCATTGGCCATCGATCCGCACGGCGCCCCCAGGAGCTGTGGGACCGAGAACGTCCCGTTCGGGTTGGCGACGGCGTAGAACAACGCCCGATGGATGATCGGAGCCGGGCCGGTGACGCCGTTGGCATGGTAGAGCAGGACGTCCCCGAACTCGCCGTAGGTCCGATACCCTTCCGAGGCGCCCACGACGTACGGAACGATCTCCGTCGGATCGAGCTTCTGGGCGAGCACCAGATCGCCCGTATTGATGAGCCCGACCTGGTCGGCCGATCCGTGCTGCATGCTCCCGGACTCCACGACGTAAACCGGAGGCCAGTTCGAGGTGTAGGCGTAGAGCGAGACGAGCAGCAGCAGGACGATGGCGAGGGCGACCAGGGGTTCGAACCAGACCGTGTCGCGGGCCCGGTAGAAGATCGGCCGGCGGGGGCGATGGAGGAAACCCCGCCAGCCCTCCTCGTCGTCGTCGTCGTCCGCGTCGGCTGAGCTCGCCGGTTCGACACCCTCCGAGGCGGATCCCCCCTTCGGGCTCCACGCGTTCAACGGACGATGGGCCCGTCCGGGCGTGCGACGCCGCCGAGGGGGGCCGGACGGCTCCTCATCGACCGGGAGCTCGTCGTCGGCTTCCGACGCGCCGTCCTCGTCCTCCTCCTCGTCGTCGGCGGGAGGGCGGCGCCGCATGCGGGTCGAGTCGCGTGTGATGCCCCTTAACCGTTCCCCTCGACCGGCACGTCGAGGGCGAGCCGGGCCGCGAGGAGGCCCCGGACGATCAGCAGCGCGGCGAGGAAGATCGGCACCAGCGCGAGGTCGGAGCCCGGCCAAGCGACCCCGGCCGCTTCCCCGCCCCAGAAGACGGCGAAGGTGAACAGCATCGACGTCGCCCCGAGCTTGAGGGTCGGCACCTTGATCCGGCGGATCCGCTGGTGGACCACGAGGGCCGCACCGACCAGCACGGCACCGCCGAACAGAGCCCCCACGACGGCCGATTCCCCGAAGCCTGCCGCAGCGAGGGCGATCAGCACGATCACCGTCTCGATCGCCTCGATCGCGCCGACGGAGAATCCCCCGGCGAATTGGAGGGCGTCGGCCCGGGCCTTCGGTCCGTCGTTCGGTGGGTGACCGCCTAGGGGTCCCGCGGCACGCTGCCTCCGGTAGGTCCTGAGGGTGCTGCGGAAGAGGAAGAGGCCGAAGGCGAAGAGGACGACCGAGGCCCCCCAGAGCAGTCCGGCATGGGGCAGGGCGAGGAGGGCCGCCCCCGCCGCCAGGGCGACGAGGGCGACAACGCCGGTGCCCGCGATCGCGCCGAGCACCCCGTGCCGATAGGCGCCCCGGTCGGCGCCGAAGGCGAAGACGACGGCGACGACCTCGGTCATCTCGACGACCGTGATCACGAACGCGACGGCCAGAGCCGGCAGGTAGACGGCCGTCACGCGCCCGAGTTCCCCGAGAGAGTATTAACCCGTGGCGGTCGCGGAGAGCGATGTCCGCCCGTTCCCGACGCCCACGCGGCTGGGACCCCCGGTGGATCGATGTGTCGATGCCGATCGCCCCGGGGATGGCGGTCTTTCCCGGGGACCCTCCCGTCTCGGTGGTCCCGACCCATGCGATCCGATCGGGCGATCCCTACAACGTCTCGGCGCTCCGTCTCGGAAGCCACACCGGGACCCACGTCGACCCGCCCCGCCATTTCTTCCCCCGGGGTCGGGGCGTGGACCGTCTCGACCTGGAGGCGCTGTTCGGTCCCTGCTGGGTCGCTGAGACCGGACCCCGCGTCCGTCGGATCGAGCCGGACGATATCGACGGCCTCCCCGAGGGCGTGGAGCGGGTCGTGTTCCGGACCCGCAATTCAGGCCGATGGGCTCGATCGCCCGACTTCTTCGCGGACTACGTCGCCCTCTCGCCGGAGGGCGCGGCGGCCCTCGCCGAGCGCGGAGTCCGGTTGGTCGGCCTCGACGCCCTCTCCATCGAGCAAAGCTCCGACGGACGATTCCCGGTCCACCGGACGCTCCTCGGCCGAGGCGTCGTGATCCTCGAAGGACTCTGGCTCGACCGGGCGCGCGCCGGCCCGGGCACCCTCGCGTGTTTCCCGCTCCGGCTGGTCGAGGGCGACGGGGGGCCGTGCCGAGCGCTCCTAGGGTCCCCCCAACCGCCCTGATCGGCGCGTGTTCCTCGGTCGAGGGCCAGGCGTCGTACGGTCCGAATCCGGCTGGCGAACAATGCCGCCCTCGGCCGTCCGGCCGTCGGTCGATCGCGCGGAAACGCCGTGGGTCCTTGGAGGCTACCCGCGCTCGTCCGGCGGGAGGAGGTCGGGGATGCCGTCGGAGATCGGGTACTCCGCCGGGCACTTCGGGCAGCGGAGGGTCCCCTCGAGCACCTCTTCACCCTCCTTCCTCGTGGAGGTGAGGTCGAGGTCTCCGCGGCAAACCGGGCAGCAGAGGATCGGAAGCAGGTCGAGTCTCATTTGGCCGAGTCCTCGACGATGCCGTAGCCGATCAGCCGCCACGCCGTGAGCTTCCGAGAGATGGCGACGCGGCTTCCCGGGAAGACCGTGACCGACCGGCCCAGGGAGAGCTCGACCTCGTCCCCCCGGGCGCTCGTCACCTTCCCGGGGGCGACCGTGGTGCCGACCGTCACGGCGAGGATCTCGCTCGTCCGGATCTTCTCGACCTTGGTCTCCCGCTGGGCGCCCAGCACCCGATCGAGCAGGGTGACCTTGATCCGGAGCTTCTGGGTGACGGGGGGGAGCGTGCCGGCGGTCCCGACGAGCCGACCGGTCAGACCGTCCGACTTGGTGAGCGACGGATCGAGGCCCGTCCCGATGGCCGCGAGGCCACCCGGCCGCAGCTCGTCGAGCTCGAGCCCGCCCGAGATGAGGGAGGTGATCCGGGTCGAGAGGGACTCGGTCCGTCCTTCGACGGCTCCCGCGACCCCGGGGCGGATCTCGATCTCGTCCCCGACGGCGAGATGGCCCTGCAATAGGGAGCCGCCGAGCACCCCGCCCCGCAGGCCCGCCGCCCGGGTGCCCGGGCGGTTGACGTCGAAGGATCGAGCCACGTACATGAGGGGAGGCTTCGAGGCGTCCCGCGCCGGCGTAGGGATCGTCCGCTCGATCTCCTGGATCAGCGCGTCCACGTTGACGCGGTGGTTCGCCGACACGGGCACGATCGGGGCCGAGGCGATCGGCGAGTCGGAGAGGAACTCGGCGATCGCCGTGTGGTTCTCCTCCGCCTGCTCGGGGGTGACGAGGTCGATCTTGTTCTGGACCACGACGACCTTGCGGACCCCGATGATGTCGAGGGCGTAGAGATGCTCCCGGGTCTGGGGCTGGGGGACCTTCTCGTTCCCGGCGACCAGGAGGAGCGCCCCGTCCATCAGCGCGGCCCCCGAGAGCATGGTCGCCATCAGGGTCTCGTGCCCGGGGGCGTCGACGAACGAGACGGCGCGCAGGAACTTCGCCGCCTTGCCCGAGCCTTCGCACTTCGGTTCGGTCTGGAAGCAGTCCGGTTCGGGTCGGTCGGCGCACTTGTAGAAAGCGGCGTCGGCGTACCCCAGCTTGATCGAGATCCCCCGCCGGAGCTCCTCCGAGTGACGGTCCGTCCACTCCCCCGTCAGGGCCTGAGTGAGGGTCGTCTTCCCGTGGTCGACGTGCCCGACGAGTCCGATATTGACTTCGGGTTGACGGGGCGCCTTCATGACGCGGCCAGGAGCTCCGAGAGCGGCTTCGGCCCCCTCTTCTCCACGACCAGGTTGATCTGGACCGTCTCCTCGCTGATGGCGCTGCCCCGGAAGGTCCGCCGCTTCCGCATCCCTCGACGGGGGGCGTGGAAGCCGAACCCGTCCCCGACGAAGACCCGGATCTGCCGGGCCCCGGGGATCTCGGGACGGAGCGGGAAGCCACTGCGATCGGTGCCCCCCGAGATCCGGAGCGTGTAGCCGCCGAGGCCGACGAGCTCCCCGCCCACGGACTCGCCGATCCGCTTCCCGAGGAACCCCGCGGATTGCGGATCGCCCACGTTCCGGGCGTAGGACTTCGCGAGGTCGGCGATGACGAGCTTGAATTCGACCATGGAGCGAGAGGAGAGCGGCCGCGCCAGTTTGATTCGGTTTAAATAGATTGCCACGAAGTTACGACGAAACCGTCGGGGATCGTCCACCGAACCGACGGCCAGCCGAGCCTAGGACGGCCCGGTCGGGCGTTCGACCGTACCCGATGAGGGAGATCCTACGGGTCCAAAGTTAACGGGGCGGAGTCCCCCGGACCGACCTGGCGGGCCGGCGACGGGGTTCCTTCCGAACTCGCCAAATCGACTCGAGGGGCCATCGCCGACCCCACGCCTGCTCCTGGCGGGTCAGGAAGCTCGAGCGGG
>DASYZN010000190.1:0-4806 GCA_035946105.1 Thermoplasmata archaeon
GAATGCCAGCCGGTGCTCCTCCCACCTCCTCAACAGCCGGTACTTCAACGCGAGCGTGGCGAACGGCACGCTGCCTGTCTACTCCTTCTACGCCCCGAACGATGTCAACGACTGCCACGACACCAGCGTCGCGACCTGTGATGGCTGGCTCAAGAACTTCCTCAGCCCGATGCTCAACAGCTCGACGGGGGCCGTCCAGCGCCTGATGGCGCACACCGCCTTCTTCATCGTGTACGATGAAGGGGGAACGAATCTTGGCTACTCCACGGGGGGGCTGTCCAACTCCTGGTGCCAGAACTCGACCGGCCGGGCCCTCACCGTCTGCGGCGGTCACGTGTATTCGATCGCGGTGAGCCCCTACTCGATCGGGAGGCAATACACTTCGAACGCGACCGACTATGGGGTCCAATCGACGGTGGAGTGGCTGCTGGGACTGGGCGGCGACGGGGGATACGACGGAACCGCGAACTTCCCCCCGATGAAGAGCCTATTCTCCTTCTCGAAAAACGGAGCCCTTGATCTGGCCGGATCCTCCGGCTCCGGCGGCGGAGTCACCCCCCCGGCGGGAGTCGGGGGAGCCCCCAGCCCCCCCACTCTCTCGTTGGGGAACCCCCTGCTACCGGCGATCGGCTTCGCGATCTTTCCGGCGGGCGGCTTCCTCGCCGGATTTACGATGCTCCGACGGCGGGGAGCGGGCCGCTCCCAGAGCGCCTCGGATCGACAGCCCATCGTGCCCAGGAGCGTGAACCCCGAGTCGTGAACAAAATAGGCGAATCCCCAACCGCTTTCGGGCCGATGATCCTGCGGGGCCGGGGGAACGGGCCGTTGGTCCGCCGAACCGGAGCTCGACCGCCGGGACCCCTCTCCTTACGGGTGCACTGATCGAGCCTTCCCGAAAACATCCCCACGTAGGCCTTGGGCGAGCTGATGGTCGAAGCCGGGGCCGACCAGGGCATCGAGGCGCGCCGTCGAGCGCGCCTGCCCTCCCCTAGCCAGGGTCGACGGAGGATCGCTGCGCGACCCCCCAGCGTTGGCGATCGGAGATCGGAAAAGCCTCCCAGCGGGGTGGTGCCCCGTACCCAAGGAGGAGAGGAACACCGTTCGCCGGGTGTGTCACCGGCCCTTTACCCGACGGCATCTTGCGCGGAGAAGACCAGGGGCCGCCGAACGGCGCCCGATGCGGGGCGGCCCGATCGGCGAGGTCTGAGAGGGTTCATCGATGGGGGCCGTACCGTAACCATTCGGGCACAACCTCGCCCCGCGTTTAGCGGGCCCTTATGGGGAAAGTGGGGGATTGCTCGCTCGTGTTCGCCGTTGGGAAGCCCCCGATGCAGACGGTGCTGATCGTGGTCGTGCTAGCGCTGGCCGGTTCCGGATTGTCCGGAGTCGCCGTGGCCAAGCAGGGACATCCCGGTCCGAGTCCCGCGAGCGCTGCTCCCTCCGGCGTCAAGCACGTCGTCGAGATCGTGATGGAGAACCAGGCCGCCGCGAAGGTCCTCACGGCGCCGTACCAATCGTACCTCGCGGCGAAGTATGCCGTAGCGACCCACTTCTATGCCGCCTGTCACTACTCCTATCCGGACTACGCGGCGATGACGAGCGGGCGGTATTTCGCGTGTGGCTCGGCCTCGATCCCGATCCAAGGCGTGACGAACCTCGGTGATGTGCTCGAGAACGCCAACCTCACCTGGATGGGGTATTTCGAGTCGATGGCGAATCCCTGCCAATTCAAGAGCAATGGATCGTACGTCTCCTACCACAATCCGTTCATCCTCTACAAGGACATCCGGCTCAACAGCCAACGGTGCGATGCGCATGTCGTCAACAGCGCTTCGTTCAACTCCAGTCTCGCGAACGGGAGCCTTCCCAACTTTTCGTACTACGTACCCAACACCCACGACGATTGCTATGTGACCAACCTCTCCTTCTGCGACCACTGGCTGGCGAGCTTCCTCGGCCCGATCCTGAATAGCACGAACTCGACCGTCAAGAAGCTCGTGTCCTCTACCGTGTTCCTGGTCGTCTACGACGAGGGGGAGGAGACCGGCAACGCGTTCTACCAGGGGTATTCCGCCGGCCCGAGCTACGTGAACTCCTGGTGCAAGAACACGACGGGGAAGTCGCTCTCCGCCTGCGGGGGACTGACGTACGCCGTCGCCATCAGCCCCTGGTCGAGCAAGCTCAAGTTCAGCGGGAACGCGTCCGACTACAACCTCGAGTCGACGGTCGAGTGGCTCTTCAAGGTTCGAGGCGATGGCGGTTGGGACGGGACCAAGGCCTTCCCCCCCATGACCGGACTCTTCCACTGAGGCCCCGGAATCGACGAGAGTCCAGCCCGGTCCGGCCGCCGCAGCGCCCTCGGACGGCCTTCCCACCAGGAGCCCGAGATCGCCCGGCCACGTCGGAAGGGCGCGTGCGGCCGGGACCCCCGGCGGTGGCTCCGCTCGCCGGTGGGGCCCATAGCCCGGCGTGGGCGACGTCCGTTCGCTGGATCGCCCGGCGACACCTCTCTGATGCCCTTCAGGAAATTGCGGCGGCACTCGGAGGCCCGGGAGGACCCGAGGCGACCGAGGAAGAGCGGGCCGGATCCCGATACGGTCTCGGTCTTGTCCTCCCTGCCCAACCGACCTCGAAGTCCGCCCTGGCCGCGCCGGGGGGATCGGCTGGCCTCCCTGACGGCGACGGACCCGCTCCGCCCGGATCGGGTCCACGGAACTTCGGCCCGATCCTCGGCGAACCGGTTCGAGCGTGGGGATCCCCCTAGACGACGGCGAGTGCGTGGACGTGCGTTCTTCCACAGTCGACCGGCGGACCGCCCAAGCGGAACCCCCGTGAAGACTGCCCGGGCGCTCCCGGGGTCGATCCCGCCGCTGGCCCCGAGACGACTCCCCGGGTCCCCCTGAAGGGGTGACGCCTGAAGGAGAGGGCGAGTCCCCTCCCGACCGGAGTCCGACCTTCGAACCTCCCGCCGACCCGCCGAGGAACGCGAGGAGCAGGACCGGGGGACGCGCAACTCAGTCTCGAGTGACGATGGGGATCGGCCCTCGGGAGTCCCCGGACCGATCGGGGGTCAACTCCTCACCCCCCCGGAAGAGCGCCTGGGCAGCGGCGACGCTCCGAAACGCCGGGAAGAACCTAAGGGCAGTGGCGGACACCAGTGAGAAGATCACTACCGCCGTGATGCAGAGCGAGTACCAGCCGACCGGGAGTAGCCCGAGGCCCAGGGTCAGCGTCAGGATCACCGTCGCACTCGTCAGGCGCGTATTGAAGAGGACCGACATCGGCGCGGCCCGTGCCCGCCCGAGGATCCGCCGACTGAGCGGGTAGACGGTTCCGATCTTCAGCGCGGTCCCCGTCCCGAGCAGGATGGCGAGAACGGCCCAATGGTCGAGGACGAACGCGGCGTCGACCTTGAGGCCAACGGCGAGGAAGTAGAGCGGGACGAACACCGCGAACGCGAGCTGCCGGGTGTCCTTGAGGAACCCCTCGGCGGCCCACCGGGAGAACAGGAGACCCATGAGGAAAACGAACAGGATCCCCGGCACCCCCACCAGGGTCGACAGGAGGGCGAGGACGGCGAGCGAAAAGAGGAGCGCCCGAGCTGGAAGGTTCGAGAAGCTGGACTTCCCGGGCGGGTCCCGAAGGGCCCGTTGGAACCTCGGCAGGACGATCGCGGCCCCGGCCAGGGCGCCCAAGATCGCCAGGGTGAACAGGACGCCGGAGGTCGACAGGAACGTCGTAGTGGTGATCGTGGCATCCTCGGCGAGGTTCACGCAGAGTGTGATCGCGAGGACCAGGCGGCCGAACGGAAGTTCCGAGAGCTCGAACTGCTTCAGCGTGGTGTAGACGATCGAGATCGACGTGTCCGCGAGGACCGTCGCCCCGATGATCGAGACGAGCAACGGGGCATGCAACGGCCCGATGAGCAGCCCAAAGAGACCGCCGAAGGGGACCAGGAAGGCCGGTAGGCCCACCATCAGGGCGCGGGAAAGGTTCTTGCGGAGAAAGTCGAAATTGGTCTCCAGTCCGGCCAGGAAGACGATGAACAGGCTTCCGAGGACGAGGATGGAGTCGGTGCCGTGGGGCAGGTTCAGCCCGATCACCGCGACCAAGACGATCCCTGCGGCGATCTCGAGGGCCGTGATCGGCAGGCGGCTCCATCGGGAGAGGAGGGCCGTGGCCACGACGGTGCCGAAGACCGTGACGAGGCTCAGATCCAACGCATTGAGCGGCACCGTACGACTGGAGAAGCGTCGCGGCTGTTCCAATCCCTTCCGTAATCAATCGGTAACCGCCGCGCCGATGGGGAAGCGGAACTGGCCTCGACCGGGCCGAGCGGGCCGATCCGGCGGATCGGCCCGCTACGGCCGGGACCACCGAGGCACCGCGAGCGATCCCGGGAGGCTGGCTCCACCACGGATCCAGATCGACAGAACTCCCCCGGCGGTTCCTCCCGAACTCGGCAATGGGGTGAGCGCGACCGTCGACCCGACGGAGGCCCCGGTCACGGTGATGTTGACGAATCGGGTCGGGGATCCCTGGGCCGAGATCCTCAATCCGTAGGTCCCGTTGGCGAGCCAGAGCACGTAGACGCCCGTGGCGTTCGTCCGCGAGGACTGGGCGTAGCTGGAGGGTCCGGAGACGACTGAGACGTTCGCCCCGGAGATCCGGGCGCCGGTGGAGGCGTTGGTCAGGGTCCCCGAGACCATCCAGTAGTAGCGGGGGAGGAGGAAGTTGGCGGTGACGGCCGCTCCGGCGACCTTGACCGTGGCGGAGACGATCCGGGCACCCCCGTGCCAGGCGGTG
>DASYZN010000191.1:0-3700 GCA_035946105.1 Thermoplasmata archaeon
TGAACGCGCCCGTCGGGGCGGAGGGGACCCAGGCCGCCCGGGTGCCGTTGAACGACGTCCCGGAGGGTCTCGAGAAGAGGAAGGTGTTCGATGGGGAAAGCGTTCCCGAGATCCGCGCCGTCCCGATGTGGCCCCCCGGCGTCGCGTTCCAGAGCGGGAGGACGAACGAAGGGCCCGGCGACAGATCGACCATCCCCGCCGTCGCGTAGGTCTCGCTGATCCCGTCGGCCGTTTCCCCGGTGTCCCCCCCGACGTTCCAGGCGGTGGGGTCGTTCTGGAACCGCCCGCTCGTCGCGTTGAGGAACGAGAGGGATTCGCTTCCGCTGATGTCGTAGATCCGCGTGCTCGTCCCTCCCCCGGGCCCACCGATCATGATCTCGGAGTCGTACAGCAGGCGGTTCGTGGGGGTGAGCCGGGCCCCGTTGACCATGAACTTCGTGAGCGGGACGAGCGGGAAGGCGCGCTGCGAGTTGAACTGGACCGTATCGTAGACCCCGTGGCCGACGCTGGCGCCGGAGGCGTTCAACAGGTTGAACCCGAACCGCACCGTCGGGTTCCCATCCCCCGTCGTGAGGTTGCGCGTCGTGCTCGTGTTCACGTAGAGGTGGACCGTGAACGGCAGCGACTGGGCGATCGAGGGTCCGACGTCGAAATAGAACCCGACCGACGGGACCGGCGTTCCGTTGTAGGAGAGGAAGGTGCTCGCGGGCTCCTGGAAACCGGGGCTCGAGAAGTTCCAGATGTTGTCGAGGAAGGAGACCGTCCCCACGCTCGGGGAGTAATCGATGACGTTCTGGATCCAGAAGCTTCCGCTCGTGTTCCCCCAGACCGTGGTGTTCGTGGTCACGGTGTTCAGCTGGGCGGTGAACGCATCGCCGAGGCTGTCGACGAGGAACGGCGAGATCCGATCGAGAGTAAGGCTCCCCTCCCAGCTCGTGCTCTGGATTACGTAGGGGACCGCCCGGCCCGAGGTATTGCGGACCCCGAAATCCCCCAGCCCGATCGGGGCGGGCGCCGTCGAGTACGTCGGATGGACGACGCCCCCGGAGACCCTCGCGGGGTAGAGAAGGTTGGGGAGGAAGACGGTGTGGGGGGGAAGATGGGCCGCCTGAGCGGCCGACAGGATCCGGGCCGCGAGATCTGGGGAGTCGGACGCCGTCCCGAGGCCCTGGTCGGTCGGCACTCCTACCGGATGGAACGGACTACTGGCGACCGGGGGGAGCCCGGCGGCGTTCGTGCCTCCCGCGGATGCCATTGGCGCCACGAAGACACCCGAGGCAACGCTCACAATCGCGACGATCCAGACCCCAAGGACGGTGCCAAGGGACATGGTCCAAGGGGAAGGCTTGGTCCTCGATAAACGTTGGGAGAACGAGGTCCGGGGCCGCGCGTTTGGGCGGCTTGGCGCTCCAGGAGTTCCTACCGGTCACCATCGCGGCCGCACGCCCCCGGTGGATGCTCGCTGCCCGTTCGGTCAAGCTCAAGACCCCGAGTGACTCTGGACGACGCGAGGGGGACTTCGAGTGTTCCGAGACGGAAAGATCGTGTGCGATTCCTGCCAGACCGACATCACCCGGGTGACCCCGCCTCCCGAGGGCGGTTGGCCCAACCTCCATGCCCTCTGTTCGAGCTGCTTCCTGAAGCTCGCCCAGAAAGGGTAGCCTGCCCGTCGGTGGGGGGCCCGGGCGCTGGCCTCTCCGAGCTGAGACCCCCCGTTCCGGCACGGTTTCGCGACCCGCGGTCCTGTGCCGGCCGATCCCCGGCCATCTGGGCCTATTAATCTCGGCGTCCTCCTCCCACGATCGTGGGCGCTGCGCTCTTCCTGGCCGCGTGGCACCGGCCGGGCGGGGCTCGATCATGGTAGAGTTCGACGAACGGATCGACCGCTCCGATGAGCCGGTCCTGTTCTGGGGCTCGGACCGGACCTCGACCACCTTGGTCGCGGCGGCTTTCGCCCTCCGAACGCGCCGGAATATCGCCTGGCTCGAGGTGCGCGACCCCCTCGGACACAACGAGGCGTACGAACCGTTCCTGTCGTCGGTGTTCCCACCGGAGAATCGATTCGCCACCCGGACCCCGGCCGAGATGGCGCCGCAGAACGCGGCCGCATACGTCGCGAGCTGGACCTTGCGGCGCGACCGGGCAGCGGAGTCCCCGACCGGGCGGCTCCCCGATTTCCTCCGGCTCCCGGGACCGATCCAGGAGATCGCAACGAGCCTATTGGCCAGCGGCCGCCGATCGGCCCTGCTGATCTCGAACGTCGACCGGACCTCTCCCTACTACCCCCGCACGATCCCCTCCACCCGCCGGTTCCTCGCGATCCTCCGTCAGCACGGCCTCCTCGTGGTGGCCATCGATATCGGGAAGGGTCGGACCGATCGTTTCGCCTTTGGATTCGTCTTCAAGGTCTCGGGGGGGTCTCGGGGCACCTGGAGATCCGCCGAGCTCACTCTCGAGAAAGGGGACGTCGCCCCCGGATCGGCTGGGAGCGTTCCGACGCGTCTCGGGGACATCGAGAGCGTACGGGGATTGGCCCGTCGGGGGCCGATGCCGAGGACCCAGGGCCATTTGGTGGGCGTCGGTGAGACCCGAATCGGCCCGCGCGCCCCCGGAGGATCAGCGAGCGCAGAGAATCGTTCCGGTTCGACGACCGGTCAGGTGGCTCCCGGAGGGGGCGAACTCCGATCGGAAGGCGGCGGCGGGTTCGAGGGTGGAGGGGGCGCCGACGTCCAAGGCGTGCTTGGACCGGGGGCCATCGATCCCCCGCCGAACGGGCTCTTGGGCCGTCGCATCAGCATCCTGACGAGAGCGAGGACGATCACGATGAGGAGCACGACCGACAGGAGGAGCCCGAGCCCGACGCCCGAACCGAGTTGAACGGCGGGAGCCGACGGGGCTTCGCCGATGTTGACGATGATCGGCACCGTCACGTTCGATCCGAGGGCGTCGGTCACTTTCACGCTCGCGCTCATGGTCCCGGAGCGTTGATAGGCGTGGGACGGATCGGCCGACGTACTGGTCGAGCCGTCCCCGAACATCCAGGCGTAGGCGTACGGCGGCGTTCCCCCCGTGACGGCGATCGAGAAGCTCGTCAGGGCGCCGGCCGTCGGGTCGGCGCTCGTGTTCGCCGCGGCCGACAAGGCAGGGTTGACGAAGACCGAAACCGAGCCGAAGCCGCTCAGCCCGGCTGCGCTCGTGACGTTCAACGTCGCGGTGTAGAGCCCGGGGAGGGCGTACGTGTGGCTCGTCGAAAGGCCCGTCCCGTTGGGGCTCCCGTCGCCAAAGTTCCAATGGCCCACGTCGGGGGAGAGACCGTTCGAGATCGAACCGCTCAGAGCGACGGCCATTCCTTCGTCGAGGACGCCGCTCGAGCTCGTGGCGCTCACCGAGGGTGGAGCACTGTAGGCGTAGGTGAAGGGGGAATACATCGGATGGCTCCCTTCGCCCCCGAAGACGAGCAGGGCGTCGTCGCTGGGGATCACCGCTCCCGAGGTGTCGAGCGGGCTTGCAGGGGGCGTGCCGACCTCGTCGGTGATGTTCCTCCACGCCCCTCCCTGGAACTCCCAGGTGTCGAACCCCGAGACGCCGTTTCCCGTCGCGTTGAAGACCAGCCCGCTGAAAGCGACAACCGCTTGGGCGCTCGGGAGGTAGCCGCTCGTTCCGACCGGCAGACCCGGCGGTTCGTTCGGGAGCAGGCTCG
>DASYZN010000192.1:0-1879 GCA_035946105.1 Thermoplasmata archaeon
GTCTCGAGATCGCCCTCGCCTGCGACCTGCGGATGATGGCGAAGGACTCGGGGAAGATCGGCCTCCCCGAGGTGACCCTCGGCGTCCTGCCGGGCACGGGAGGCACCCAACGCCTCCCGAGGCTCGTCGGGGCCTCCCGGGCGCTCGACATGATGATCACGGGCAAGCTCCTGACCCCGGACGAGGCCCTCGCGATCGGCCTCGTGAACTACGTCTTCCCGAAGGCATCGTTCGCCGAGGACGTGGCCCAGTACGCCCGGGCCCTCGCCCACGGACCGGCCCGGGCCGTCTCCCTCATCAAGCGATCCGTCATCGAGGGGGTCGAGATGCCCCTCGTCGCCGGGCTCGCCCTCGAGCGGGAGCTCCAGAACCGATTGTTCGTCACCGAGGACGCGAAGGAAGGCCTGTCGGCGTTCGTCGAGAAGCGAAAGCCTACCTTTAAGGGTCGGTAGGCCCCGTCGAGCGTCGGAGCACGATGAGCGGCGCGACCCCTCCGACGCCTTCCGCCTCGCCCGCCGGCCCGAAGAGCCTCAAGGAGGGCGGGACGATCGAACCGGTCCGGGAGATCCTCTGGGGCAGCTCGGCCGGGGTCCGGAAGATGGAGACCGCCGAGGAGGTGGAGCCGGACATGCGGAAGCTCCTGATCAAGCTCATGGTCGTCCAGGCGGACACGGAGTTCGCCTCGATCCAGCAGCACCGACCGTGGCTCGATCTCGCCCCGACGCTCGAGGACCGCTGGATCGAGGCCCGCATCGTCGCGGACGAGGCCCGACACGGGCTCCAGGCCTGCCGGATCCTGCGGGACTTCGGCGAGGAGGGCCAGAAGTACATCGACGAGCTCCTCACGAAGCGCGAGGGGGAGCACAAGCTCGACGCGTTCAACATGAAGTTCGACCGGTGGTCGGACGTCGGCGCCTTCACCTGTTTCGTCGACCGGGTCGGCGTCTACCAGCTCCGGGCGTTCCAGGAGTGCTCCTACGGTCCGCTCGCCCGGGCGATGCCGCTCATGCTCTCCGAGGAGCAGCTCCACCTCAACTTCGGGTTCTCCGTGCTGAAGCGGATCGCCAAGGACGGGCCGCGGTACTCGGGCAGCCGGGAGGAGGCGCAGGCCGCGATCGAGAAGTGGTATCCGAGGGCGCTCGACATGTTCGGCCACACGAACTCCGAGACGAGCCGTCGGGCCATCCAGATGGGCCTCAAGCGGTGGACCAACGAGGAGGCTCGGGCGCGGTTCATCCAGGAGGTCACGCCGCTCGTCGCCTCGATGGGTCTCACGCTCCCACCCCCCGAGTTCGACCGCCACATCCTCTGAGCCGCTCGGGCATCGAGCGGGACCGCCCCATCGGGCGACGCCACTCCCCACCTCGATGGGCCGTCCGTCGCAAAGTCTAATCGGGGCCGCCCCTTTCCCTCGGCATGGTGAAGGCCGAGCTGCACCACGTCTCCTTCGAGATCTCGAACGCCGCGAAGTCGCGCTGGTTCTACGACCGCTTCCTCGTCCCGATCGGCTTCCGGCGCTTCGCGGGGGACGAGGACTACCTGGGCTACACGGACGGCATCGTCACCTACTGGCTCGTCCGGGGCGCCCATCCGAGGATCCGCCGGCACCCCCCGACCGGGGAGGAGGAGGTGGTCGCCGAGCACATCGCCTTCCGGCTCCCGAGCGCCTCGGACGTTGTCGCCCGCGAGGCGGAGCTGACGAGGCAGGAGATCTACCCGTTCTTCCCGTCGGAGGAGCACCCCGAGTTCCGCAAGGGCTACTTCTCCGCCTCGTGGATCGATCCCGACGGGATCGTCCTCGAGCTCTATGCCCTCGGGGGCGCCCGACGCCGGAGCGCCCGAGCGCGACCGGCGTCGCGCCGGTCTAGGTCGAAGCGCG
>DASYZN010000193.1:0-3152 GCA_035946105.1 Thermoplasmata archaeon
TCCGCCTCGAAATTGAGGTACGCACCGGAGGGGAACGCCCGCCGGAGGCCGACGGAGCGGGGAAAGTCCTCGGACAGCCGGGTCGCGAGATCCGCCGCCGCGACCCCGAGCGATTTCGCCACGCGGTGCAGCGGGAGCTCGGCATCGCGGTCCGGCTGGTCCGAGAGCTCGGGTCGCGGCGCCGCCGGACCCGGCCCCTCGGGGAGCCCGAGGTCGGCGAGCCGCCGAGCGAGCTCGAGGGCGATCGGGCCCAGGAACGGTTCCCACGGGTCTGTTCGGGCGGGAGCTCCCGGGGTCCCGCTCGACACCATCGATGAAGCAACCCTAAAGCGCGCCGTCCGTCATAACCGTTCCCCGTGGCGTCGCTCCTCCTCGTCCGATACGGCGAGCTCGCGCTCAAGTCGGCGCCGGTGCGTCGCGAGTTCGAGCGCACGCTCCAACGCAACATCCTCGACCAGTTCCTGGCGGCCGGCGACGCGTGTCGGATCCGCTCCGACCGGGGGCACCTCTATGTCGAGGCCGACGACCTCGAGCGAGCCTCCCGTACGCTCTGCCGGGTCTTCGGGGTCACCTCGGTGAGCGTCGTCCACGAGGTGGCGAGCGACCCCGCGGCGATCTGGGTGGCCCTGAAGCCGCTGACCGTCCCGCTCCTCCGGCCCGGATCGAGCTTCGCCATCCGAGCCCGGCGGGTGGGGGACCATCCGTTCTCCAGCCAGGAACTCGCCCGGGACCTGGGGGCCCAGGTCCTCGCCGCGTGGCCGGCGCTGGGGCTCAAGGTCGACCTCGATCATCCCGAACTCGAGATCTCCGTCGAGGTGCGGGGCCCTAGGACCTACCTATCGTTCGACCGCCGCCGGGGCCCGGGCGGTCTCCCGCTCGGGGTCGCGGGCCGCGTCGCCGCGCTCGTCGACGGTCCGCGGGGCGCCCTCGGGGCGTGGCTCATGATGAAGCGCGGGTGCCAATGCGCGGTGGTGGCGACCGATTCGGCGGATCCCCGCCTCCGCGAGGTGCTCCACCGGTTCGATCCGAAGAGCCCGGTGGGCGAAGGCGTCGCCGCGGGAGAGGCGCCCCGGCGGCTCCTGGAGATCGCGGAAGCGAGCCATGCCGATGGGATCGTGCTGCCGCTCTCCGTCGAAGCCTATCCCGCGGCGCGGGCGCTCTGGACGGACCGCGTCGTCTTCTCACCGACCGTCGGGCTCACTGACGAGGAGGTGGGATCTCGATGGGAAGGCGTCGTGCGGCTCTCCGAGGGCGAGCGAGCGTAGCGGGCGACGGCCCCCTCGACCATCTCGCGGACGTGGGACCGGTCGATCCGCCGGCGATCCCGCCGACGGCCCCCGCCGCCGACCCGCCGATCGGCGCCCCCATGCCCGATCGGCTCGATGAGCGCAAGGCCCGATGGTTCGAGGAGCGAGAACGCTTCGAGCGCCGGCGCGCGGCCGCCGACACCCCAGCGGCCGACGGGGCCCGGCCTCCCACCGATGAGCCCTAACCGCCCGCGCAGGGCTTAAGTGGTCCCCCCCGGTGGCGAGGGAGGCGTTCGTGGGATACTCCATGCCTCGATGGACGGTCACGGGTCGGTTCCTCGCGCGACGGGACGATTGGCAGCGCTTCGAGAAGGCGTGTGAGGCGGGCTCCGCCGAGCAGGCGCGGGAGTGGATCCTCTCGGAGATCGGCGGTTGTCACCGCGTCCGACGCTCGCTGATCCGGATCGAATCGGTCGCTCCGATCGCTGCATGAGCGCGCCCCGCCCCCCGACCCAGGAGGAGGTCCAGGCCGACCTCATGCGCCTCGAGGCCTACCGCAACCAGCTCGGGGCGCTCCTCCAGCAGCATGAGTACCTCTCGGCCTCCCAGACCGATCATCGGAGGGCCCGGGAGACGCTCGAGGGCCTCGAGCGGATCGAGGCCGGATCCGAATTCCTGATCCCCGTCGGAGGGGAGACTTTCCTGAGAGGCAGCACGGTGCGCGACGCGAAGGTCCTGCTCGGCATCGGCTCCGGCGTCGTGGTCGAGTTCGAGCGGCCGAAGGCCAGCGAGGTCCTGGCCGACCGCATCGGGAAGATCCAATCGGCCCGGCAGGAGCTGGAGGGCCAGATGAGCGAACTCGAGGAGCGGATCGAGAGCCTATCGGAACGGCTCGAGGCGATGAGCCGGGGTCGCTCGGCACCTCCGGACGATGTGGGCCGCGATTAAGGCCCGGCTCCGGTTGGGCGCCCCTCCGGCACCGTCCGACGACCCACCGAAGAAGCCCGCCCAGCCGGCGGCCGAAAGCGGAGCGTCGGAGGCTGCGTCGGCCTTCCACGAGGGCTTCCTGGCCCGTCCGATCGACCCGGCGCGCCTCGCCGACATCTTGGACGAGCTCGAGGTCGTCCTGTTGCAATCCGACGTCGCGCTCCCCGTGATCGAGCGGATCCGGCGGGACCTCAAGCGGGAGCTCGCCGGCAAGAAAGTCCGGTGGGGGGCCGATCTCGAAGCGGCCGTTCGAACGAGCCTCGAGGCCTCGGTCCGCGCTATCCTGAGCCAGCCGGAGTTCGACCTGATGGGACGGATCCGGGCGCAGGCCGTGAAGCCGTACATCGTCCTCTTCCTCGGAGTGAACGGGACGGGGAAGACGACGACCGTCGCGAAGATCGCCGGGAAGCTCCGGGACGCCGGCTGCTCGGTCGTCATCGCCGCCGGGGACACGTTCCGGGCCGGGGCGATCGAGCAGCTCCTGGTCCATGGCGAACGCCTCGGGATCCGGGTGGTCCGTCAGCAGGAGGGGAGCGACCCGGCGGCGGTCGCCTTCGATGCCGTCCAGCATGCGAAGGCGAAGGGGGTCGACGTCGTCCTGATTGACACCGCCGGACGTCAGCACACGAACGAGAACCTCATCGAGGAGGCGAAGAAGATCCGGCGGGTCGTCCGCCCGGACTGCACCCTCTTCGTCGGGGACGCGTTGAGCGGCAACGACGTCGTCCAGCAGGCGAAGCTCTTCCAGGAGGCCCTCGGGCTCGACGGGATCGTCCTCACCAAGCTCGACGCGGACACGAAGGGCGGGGCGGCGCTCTCCCTCACCTTCGTCACGAAGCGGCCGATCGTCTACGTCGGGACCGGGCAGGGCTATGCGGACCTCGGGCCCTTCGAGGCCGACCGGATGGTCGAGCGGCT
>DASYZN010000194.1:0-2646 GCA_035946105.1 Thermoplasmata archaeon
GTAGATCCGGGCCGCGATCGCCTTCAGGGGAGGCGTCTCGACGATCGTGACCGGTACGGAGACCTCTTGGCCGGCGGTCGTCGACCGCTTTCGATAGTCGACCATGAAGGCGTGGGACATTCCGACCTTGTAGCCCGCGAACGCCTCGATCGAGGGGGCTTTGGGGCCGGGGGGCCAGCTGCGGATCCGCGGAGCGATCCGGGCGGCGCGGCTGCGAGGAGAAAAGCCGAGGGAGCCTCGGCGAGGTCGGTGACGTCGGGCCATGGGTCGATGGCGACTTCTGCCTCCGGTGGGGCTGGGGGAGAAAGGCTCCCTATATAAGGGCTGGGAGGAACTGACGTCGCCACCGGCGAAGAATTGCGTTTTTTCCGACGAGAAATGATCGCGCCTCCGCGCCTCGCTCGAACGCGCGCGTAGAGAGCGCGGCCTGGAGGGGAATGGCCGATCGCGCCCCGCGGGCCCTGAGTTCGCGACCTCCGGGGGCGCCCGTTCGGCGGCCCTCGACCTTCGGAAGGGCCTCCTCCCACTCGAGAGTCCCCTCCGAAGGGATCGAAGTCGGGACGACGGATCGAAGGACCTCGGTTCGTCCGGCGCTCGCGGGACAGGGGGCGCCGGGCGTCGCCACCCCAACGGTTAAGCCCGGCGCCCGATGAACGGACCGGAGAGGGATCGTCTGAAGGCGATCGTCAAGGCCGCGCCGGGCCCGGGCGGGGAGGTCCGGTCCGTGCCGGAGCCGACGCCGGCCGAGGACGAGGTTCTCGTCGCCCTGCGGGCCTCGTCGATCTGCGGCACCGACATCCACATCTGGGATTGGAACGATTGGGCGAAGGCCCGGATCCGAAGGACCCCGATGATCTTCGGGCACGAACTGAGCGGGGAGATCGTCTCGGTCGGGCGGCGAGTGAAGAGCCTCGCCGTCGGAGACCACGTCTCGGCGGAGACCCACATCGTCGACGGCACGTGCTACCAATGTCGGCGGGGGAAGATGCACATCTGCGCGAACGTCGAGGTTCTGGGGGTGGACCGGGATGGGATCTTCGCGGAGTTCGCGGTCCTTCCGGAAGCGAACGCCTGGAAGAACGATCCTCACCTCGATCCCGCGATCGCGGCGATCCAGGAGCCGCTCGGCAACGCGGTCCATGCCCTGTTGCCCGAGGACAGCCCGGAGGAGATCGCCGGGAAGGACGTCCTCGTCACGGGGGCGGGCCCGATCGGGCTCCTGGCCATCGCCGTGGCTCGCCGGCTCGGGGCCCGGAGGGTTTTCGCCACCGAGGTCAATCCGTTGCGCCAGGGTCTCGCGAAGACCATGGGAGCGGACCGGGTCCTCGATCCGGTGCACGACGCCGAAACGATCCTTCCCACCCTGAAGGAGGAGACCGAGGGGCGGGGAGTCGACGTGGCCGTCGAGATGTCCGGGCATCCGAGCGCGCTGAAGCTCGCCTTCGAGGCGCTGACCCCCGGCGGCCGCGTCTCCCTGCTCGGCCTGTTCGACGGTCCCGCGCCGCTCGACGTCGACGCCGCCCTCATCTTCCGGGCCGCCCGGGTCCACGGGATCTTCGGCCGTCGGATGTTCGAGACCTGGTTCCAGGTCCGCGGCCTCCTCGCCGATCCCGCGTTCCGCCGCCAGGTCGGGACGATCATCACCCACCGCGTCCCCATCGGGGACCTCGACCAGGCGATGGAGCTCTTGGCCTCGCACAAGGCCGCGAAGGTCTCCCTGACCCCGACGTGGTGACCATGCGAGATCCGACGGGGTTCCTCCGCAGCGAGTACGAGTCGCTCGCCGCCGCCGGGCTCGACTGGAAGCTTCGGATCCTCCAGGGACCGAGCGGGCCGTGGTGCGAGGTCGACGGGAAGAAGGTCCTGATGTTCTGCTCGAACAACTACCTCGGCCTCAGCACCCATCCCCGCCTGAAGGCGGCCGCCGCCCGGGCCGTCGAGCGCTACGGGGTCGGTTCGGGATCGGTCCGACCGATCGCCGGCACGATGGACGTCCATCAGGAGCTCGAGCGCCGCCTCGCCCGGTTCAAGGGCGCCGAGGCGTCGTTGGTCTATCAGAGCGGCTTCGCGACGAACGCGGGCCTCATCCCCCAGCTCGCGGGCGAGGGGGACCTCGTGGTCAGCGACGAGCTCAACCACGGGAGCATCATCGACGGGGTCCGACTGTCGAAGGCGGAGCGGGGGGTCTACCGGCATGCCGACGTCGCCGACCTGGAGCGGGTCCTCGACGAGGCGGAGCGTCACCGTCCGGAATACCGGCGGATCCTCGTCATCACCGACGGCGTCTTCTCGATGGACGGCGACATCGCGCCCCTCGACCGGATCGCCGCCCTGACGACGCGCCACGTGGCGATGCTCTACGTCGACGACGCCCACGGCGAAGGGGTGCTCGGCGACGGGGGCCGGGGGATCGTCGCCCATTTCCACCTTCGGCGCGAGGACGTCGCCGTCGAGATGGGGACGTTCTCGAAGGCGTTCGGCGCCGTTGGGGGCCACATCTCCGGGTCGCAGGACCTCATCCGGTTCGCCCTCAATCGCTCTCGGACCTGGTTGCTGAGCGGCTCTCACCCCCCGCCGGTGGCGGCCGCCTGCCTCGCGGCGATCGACGTCTTGGAGCAGGAACCCCAGCACGTTCGGCGACTCTGG
>DASYZN010000195.1:0-10709 GCA_035946105.1 Thermoplasmata archaeon
AGGCGGCCGGTGATCATGAGGTCCAGCGCGCGCGACGTCCCGATGAGGCGCGGGAGACGCTGGGTGCCGCCGGTGCCGGGGAGCACGCCGAGGGTCACTTCGGGGAGGCCGATCTTCCCGGAGTCCTTCGCCATCATGCGAAGGTCCGTGGCGAGGGCGATCTCGAGGCCGCCCCCGACGCAGTGGCCGTTGATCGCCGCGATGACGACCTTCGGGGTCTTCGCGAACTTGTCGAGCGTCTCCTGGCAGTGCAGGCAGAACATCGCCTTGAAATCCGGCTGGCTCTGCTTGAGCATCTCGATGTCCGCGCCCGCGCTGAAGAACCCGTTGAGGCCGCTCGTGAGGATCACGACCCGAGCGTTGTCGTCGAACCTAAGCTCCTCGACCGCGGCGTCGAGCTCGCGCATCATGTCGAGATCGTAGGTGTTGGCCTTCCCCTTCGAGATCTCGATCGTCCCGACGTGGTCGTCGACGCGGGTCTTCACGAACTTTCCCTGCATGGCCAAGGTCCCCCGACGGAGTGGGCCGCCATCGGGGTCGCTGCGATAAAGCTGACGGGAGCGCGGCCCCGACGGGCGGGCCGACCCTATCGGCGGCCCCGGATGGTCACGCGGCCGTCCGGGGTCCCCACGTAGACACGCTCCGCGAGACCGACGAACAGTCCCGTCTCGACGACGCCCGGGATCGCGCGGACCTCGGCATCCCACGCCGCGGGCGCCTCGAGCGGGACCGGCGGGCGGACGTCGAGGATCTCGAGTCCGTTGTCGGTCCGGTAGGCCTCCGGGCCGTCGGCCGCCCGGCGGGCCTCGGCCGGGAGGCCGAGCTCCCTCAGCCTCCCGACGATCGCCTCCCGGGCGAAGGGGACCACCTCGAGCGGGATCGGCACGCGGGTCCCGAGCCGCGCGACGAGCTTCGTGGGATCGACCAGGATGAGGAGCCGATCCGTCCGGCGGGCGAGGAGCTTCTCTCGGAAGAGGGCGCCGCCGCCCCCCTTCGTGAGGTCGAGGTCCTCGCTCACCTCGTCCGCGCCATCGAGCATGAGGTCGAACCGGTCCCGCGCCTCGAGCGCCCGGACCGAGAGGCCGAGGGAACGCGCGAGCCCCTCGCTCGCCGCGGAGCTCGCCACGCAATCGAGCCGACCCCCGTCCGGGAAGCGTTGGCCGAGCGCGCGGATCGCCTCGGCCGCGGTGGAGCCCGTGCCCAAGGCGATCCGCTGACCGGCCTCGACCTCGGCGACCGCGGCCCGGGCCGCCGCCGCCTTCGCCGGAAGGAGCGGATCGGCCATGCGCACGACGGGGGAAGAGGCTCTCATAACGGTGGCGCGGCCGAGCGTTCCGGCGAAAGGGAGATGGACCCACGATCGTTGCAGCGGAAGATGACGACCGGAACTCCGCCTCCGAAGGCCCCCGTCGTCCTCTCCCTCGGAGGTTCCGTCCTTTTGACCGGCGAGGGGGATCTCGACTACCTCGAGCGGCTCGGGAGCCTCCTCCATCGGGTCGCCGCGGAGCGGCCGCTCGCCATAGTCACGGGCGGAGGGCGGACGGCCCGGGAGTACATCCGGCTCGGTCGTTCGCTCGGCCTGACCGAGGTCGAGCTCGACGAGATCGGGATCGAGGTGACCCGGCTGCACGCCCGCCTCCTGGCCGCCCGGCTCGGACCTCCGACGCCGGCCCATCCTCCGGTCACGGTCGCCGAGGCGGCCCGAGAGATCCGACGGGACTCGCCGGTGGTGCTCGGCGGGACGGAGCCTGGTCACACCACGGACGGGGTCGCGGCGCTCCTGGCGGTTCGGATCCGGGCCGCGCGGCTCGTCAACGCCACCCGGGTTGACGGCCTCTACGAACGGGACCCCGCGCAGGACCCGAACGCCCGCCGCATCGACCATCTCGGCCTCGAGGAGTTCCGCCGTCGGGTCCACGCGGGGGCGAGCGGGGAGGCGGGTCAGGAGTTCCTCTTCGATCGGCTGGGGGCCGACGCGCTGGCCCGCGCCGGGATCCCCCTCGCCATCGTGCACGGACGGGATCTCGAGAACCTCGGCGCCGCCCTCACCGGCCGACCGTTCGTCGGGACCTGGGTCGGCGGCCCGGACCGGCTAAGCCTATAGTCTTCCCCGAGTCGCGCGCCCACGATGGCCCACATCGTGTTCCTCGGCCCCCCCGGCGCGGGCAAGGGGACCCAGGCCGCGGAGATCTCCCTTCGGATGGGCGTCCCCCACCTTTCGACGGGGGAGCTCCTGAGGGCCGCCGTGCGGGAGGAGAGCCCGCTCGGGCGGGAGGCGGACGCCCACATGCGGGCGGGCCGGCTCGTGCCGGACGATCTCGTCCTCGAGATCCTGACGGAACGGTTGAGGGCGCCGGACTGCCGGAAGGGGTTCCTGCTCGACGGATTCCCTCGGAACGTCGCACAGGCCGAGGCGCTCGACCGCCTCGCCTCGGTCGACCGGGTCCTCTACTTCGATCTCCCGGAGTCGGTCCTGACCGAACGGATGACCCAGCGCCGGCACTGTCCCCAATGCGGCACCGTCTACAACCTCACGACCCGGCCCCCCAAGGTCCCGGGCCGATGTGACCACGACGGCGGCCCGCTCGCCCAGCGCAACGACGACACGGAGGGCGCGGTGCGCACCCGGCTCTCGGTCTATCGGGAGGCGACGCGGCCCCTTCTCGAGTACTACCGGAAGCGCAACGTCGTCCTCGACATCGACGCTTCCGGCCGGCCCGAAGAGGTCACGGCGAGGATCCGCCGGGTCCTGGGCTGACGTTCAGCACCAAGGCTTAAAGCCCGTCCGCCGATGGCCGGACCGTCCCGGCTTAGCTCAGTGGTAGAGCGGGGGACTGTAGTCGAGACCGCCGGACACCGGCGGCCCCCGTGGACATCCTCAGGTCGCCTGTTCGAGTCAGGCAGCCGGGACCTGAGGGAACGAACGGCAGCGTCCGGCAGGCGATGCGGTTGTCGGGATTTGAACCCGAGTAGGTAGCTTGGGAAGCTACCGTCCTAACCGCTAGACCACAACCGCGCGGGGGAGGCGGAGCCCGCGAGGCGTATAGGTTTGACTTGGGCCCCCGGCCTACAGGAGGAGCCCGACCGATTCCGAGGGGATGCTCGGCGCGGAGGCGAGCAGGTCCGCGTTCGAGACGAGATGCTCGGCCGTGTCGGAGAGGACCTTCGCCCGTTCGAGGACCTTCCGAGCCTTGGTGACGTCGGAGAGGGAGAGGGCGACCAGGCTCTCCGAGCCGTCCCGGACGACGAGGATGGCGACGCTCTGGATGTTGATCCGGGCCTCGGAAAGGAGGTCGAGGATCCTCAGGAAGCTCCCGGCTTCGTCCGTCAGGTGGACCGTGATGAGCTCGTGGCTCTCCACCGTGAACCCGGCGGCCGTGAGCAGGCCGAGCGCCTCGTCGGGGCGGTTCACGATCATGCGGACGTGGCCGGACCGTCCGCTCGAATCGACCGAGATGGCGGCGAGGTTGATCCGCTCCCGGGCGAGCAGGCGAGCGACCCGGGCGAGCTGGCCGGGTCGGTTCGCGAGCCTCAAGGCGAGTTCCCGTAGGGCCATCGAGGGCTCTCCCTCAGCGTCCCGAACGAAAAACCTAACGGAGCGCTGGCAGCGCGAGGTCGATTGCCTCAGTCGAGTTCCGCCTGCGCGAAGCAGGTCCTGGGATTCCTCCGATGGAGGGACGACGGGAAACGGCAAAGCTGCGTAGTCCCGACCTGCTTCCCAGGAACGGAATCGCCCGTACCGCTAGGCCTTTGTTCGCCCGCGCATTCGGAGGCGAGTACGAGAGGGCAGTCATGCGAATTCTACCAGCCCTCCTCGTTGTTGCAATCATCGCCGGCGCCACAGGAATACCCTTCGTCCACTCCTCCCTCGCGCGGCCTGCGCACTCGCCTAGTTTCCTGACCGCGCCATCCTACTTGGTCGACAATCTCGTCGTTAAGCCTAGCCGTACTAGCTTCGATTCGAGCCACTTGACAGCCGCCGCAGCTGTTTCAGGCACGCCAGTGAATCCACTGAGATACCGGACCACCGAGCCCGCTCCCATGGGCATAGCGGACTACGGGATCTCACCCGCTAGCTCGCCCTATTCCTATAACACTTCGAAATTCCTCGGAACTGTTCAAGTTGGATCTGCGCTTGCATGGGGGTACAACCCCGTTGGCAAGTTCAACACATCATCCGTGACCTTTCAACTGAACGTCATGTTGATTATCACGAATGGTACAACCAACGTTACTTATTGGGTCCAGGGCATCATAGCGCTATCCACCAAGAATTCCTCGGTGAACTTTGAGGATGAGATTTGGAACGCTACGGGAGCTCGGACGCTTGCCGGCAATGCCATCCAAGGCAATGGTTCACTTGCCGGAGGAAGTTACTACTACGTTCCCCCCCGTGCGACCAACCTCCCCGGAAACTGGGTAAGGCTTTCTCAGCCCTACAACGTTTCAATTGAGCTGACCACGGAATCGCTGCAAGGGACCCCCACGGTCCTCTTCCAATACAACGATGGTTTCGGTTGGATCACCTTCGACACGGCAAAGATCGCCTGGGCGCTTGCTTGGGCCGACTCTGGATTCCATGTTGATGGATACCGTCTGGCTGTCCCGAGCGTCCCTGTCTTTTACGATGCCGAATGGGTCTACTGCGGCTGGGGTGGGGGCGAGATCGCCAACAACAACGCCTCGAATATTTTCATGGTTTTGCAGTTCTGGAACGGTCACAACCTGCAGGCCGTGTCCAATGCCTACGACATGGGGATCGATACTGGTGAACTGATAGGGAACGTCACGACGAGCCTTGTTGCCTACCCTGCAACTGGCCTTCCCGCATCCCACCTGGGCGCGGGCAAGGGGACACTAGGCGTCCTGTATTCCCAAGCCGAGCTGTCTCGACTCAACGTCCAATCCCAGTTGGTGCCCAATGGGAGTCTACTCCTGGGGGGTGCCTCGGTCCAGTTCAGCGGAGGTGCGATCAATCTCACGCTTCAACCAGGAAGCTATCGACTGACCCTCGAGAATGGTTCTCGAATCGTAGAGAGCCGGGCAGTGCTACTGTCGGCAGGATCGAGCCTCTCCATCACCATGCCAACCCCTCAGGGGGTTACCCTGCGGGCAACAACTCTTCCGTCCGGAACATCCTGGTCGGTTCTTGTCGCCGGGAAAATCCACCGATCGAGTAATTTAACGATCAATCTTCTCTTGAGCAACGGATCGTACAGTTATCGAGTGTTGCCGGTCCCGGGCTTCGTCCCGGGTTCTTACAATGGAACGTTGAGCGTTCTAGGCCCTATCGACTTCACGATCGACTTCACGGCGTTCGTCTTCACGGTTGTAGGTCAGGAACTGGGCCTGCCCGCGGGCGAATCGTGGTCCTTTGCGGCGAGCGGTGCGACTTACTCCTCCTCAAACTCTACGATTCTTGCGCAGTTCCCGAATGGAACTTTTCAATTTACCGTTGGGGGCATCTACGGGTACACCGCCAACCCATTTGCGGGAAGTTTCACCGTCAGCGGGGCCCCGACCATTTTTTCGGTCGCGTTTTCACCCGAGCTCGGCTTTCTGACAGGGACCCTCTATCCTACTGCAGCCAATCTGACCGTCGATGGGGTTCCAGACCTCGTGGGCGCAGACGGAACCTTCAATCTCAGCTTGGCGCCCGGAACGCATGAGGTGAATGCCTCGTCGCATGGATTCAGTCAGTACACAAACTTCGTGAAGATTTCCCCGGGAACAGCATCCACGTTGACGATCGTGCTGTTGAAACTCCCCGGCTCCGTTCAGAGCCGGCCTCAATTGATCTCGGGCTCGTTGGCTGTCTTAGCTGAAGTGAGCGTCGGTATCGGGGCTATTCTGGCCGTGGGCCTCTTCGCAATTGTGCGACGCCATCGCCGCTGACCTAAGGATCGCCGCGCGTTGAGGCCGGAGTCGATTCGCCGGGCGCAACCGCACGGGTGTCGTTCCCCTATCGGTATAGCCGGTCCTCTGCGTCCGGGTTGGAGGACCCGAGAATAGTCGTGGCTCTTCCGAAGCGATTCCTAATCCCAATCACTCCCCGATGATGGCTCCTGCTTTGATTTCGAATGACGCGGTCTTGGAGAGGTTCACCCCAGCAGTCGGGGGGTCTTGCTAGTCGCTTGACGGGCCACGAACTCACCTCGGAAAACGGAGGCCGAGATGCGGAGCGTCTCGCTCCAATGATGGCGCACTTTTTCTAAGGGTTGCCGGATCGAGTCCAATATGGCCCCCGGTCTGGTCTTCGCGTTCAACGCCCACGATGAAAGAGTGTTTATATCCGAAGCCGAGTAAATTCTTAGGCCCGGACAAACACCGGGCGGAGCCTGCATGGAATCTCGATCTCGGCGCGCGCGCTCTCGGCGCTACCGCCGACGGCTCCGTCGGGACTCCCGGGCCGTCGTCTCGGTCGTCGGGACCCTCCTCGCCCTCCTGGTCTTCTTCGCCCTCTTCGGGGTCTTCCTGACCCAGTACGTCCCGATCTGGATGACGGAGAACGAGCAGGCGCTCGCCGTCCAGGACCAATCCGCCCTGGCCCAGCTGAAGTCGAACATCGACCTCCAGGCGACCGACGGGGGCCCGCCGGTCTTCTCGACGCCGTTCCAGCTGAGCTCCCAGGGGATCCCGCTCGTCGCCCAGCCGACGACGGGCACGATCACGTTCATCCCGTCGAGTCCGGGGGTCTTCGCCAACGTCTCCCTTCGGCCGGGTCCGGGCAACGCCGGCGGCCTCTATTGGCAGAACATCAGCCTCGGCACCCTGTCGATGCAGCTGCCGAACCGCTACTACTCCCCCCAATCGTTCTCCCTGGAGAACGACGCCGTCCTGCAGGCCCAAGGGAACGGCCAGCAGCTCGTCGACTTCCCTCCGACGTTCGCCGTGAACTCGACGGGGGCCGGGATTGGGGTCACGGCGACGATCATCCAGCTCTCCGGGGCCTCCACCCAGGCGACGAGCACCGGGTCCCAGGAGGTCTTCTCCCACCTCGTCTTCTCCCAGGTCATCACGAGCACGAGCCCCACCGCGACGCTGAAGGCGACGTTCTACGAAGGCACGTTGTTCCCCTGCGCCTGGGACGCCTTCCTCAACTCCACGATCGCCCAGTCGGGGATCAACTTCAACGGCCACTATCCGACGATCACGCCGTCGCTCGCGAGCTGCACGACGGGGACCTCCCCCTTCCCCGTCAAGGTCTCCTTCACCAACCTCGCCTCGTTCACGCTGATCTACGCCCAGATCCGCCTCGTCATCGGGGTCGGGGTGGAGTGATGCGGACCCTGGAGACCAGCCCGTGAGCACCGCGTCCTTCCGGGTCAAGATCCCGAAGACCGTCGAGGGCGAGGCGCGCGCCCCGCTGCCCGACGCGGACGCCCAGTCGGAGGAGCTCCCCGGGACGTTCATCACCGCGATGCCCCCCCTCGCGGGCCCCGAGGTGAAGGAGCTCGAGGTCACCCCGATCAATCCGCCGTACTCGTACGCGCGGATCAGCTACAACGAGCAGAAGAAGGAGTACCTCTACGAGGTCATCGAACCCCAGCTCTCCAAGCACGAGCGCCAGCTCGTCGAGCATCTCAAGGCGACCCTCAGCCGGATCCTCGGGGCCGAGGTCGCGACCCTCTCCCTCACCGACAAGCGGACCTACCTGAGGGGCGAGGTGGAGGGGTATCTCAAGAGCCGGGAGATCTCGCTGAGTCCGCTGTCGACGGAACGGCTGGTCTACTACATCCAACGCGATTTCGTCGGATACGGCCCGATCGACGCCCTGATCCTCGACGCGGAGGTCGAGGACATCTCGTGCGACGGCGTCGAGGTCCCGCTGTTCGTCTTCCACGGGAAGTACGAGTCGGTGAAGACGAACGTCACCTTCCCGGACGAGGACGCACTTAACTCGTTCATCGTCGCGCTCGGCCAGCGCTGCGGCAAGGCCGTCTCCGTCTCCGCGCCGATCCTCGATGGGACGACGCCCGAGGGGCACCGGATCCAAGCGACGTACGCCCGGGAGGTCACGACCCGAGGGGCGAGCTTCACCATCCGCCGCTTCAAGGAGCGGCCGTTCACCCCCGTCGACCTCGTCATCTCGGGGAGCGCCAGCGAGGAGATGATCGCCTACTTCTGGCTCGCCGCCGAGCAGGGGGAGTCCGTCATCATCTGCGGGGGCCCCGCCTCCGGCAAGACGAGCACCCTCAACGCCATCGCCCTCTTCATCCCGCCCACCTCGAAGATCGTCTCGATCGAGGACACGCGGGAGGTGAACCTCCCCCACGAGAACTGGATCCCTGGCGCCACCCGCAGCGGGACGGGCGACCGGGGACCGGACGGCAAGGCCGCCGGGGAGGTCGACATGTTCGACCTCGTGCGCGCCGCGCTCCGGCAGCGCCCGAACTACATCATCGTCGGCGAGGTCCGCGGCAAGGAGACCTACACGATGTTCCAGGCGATGGCCACCGGCCACACCACCTACTCGACGATGCACGCCGACAGCGTGAAGTCGATGGTGAACCGGCTCGAGAACCCCCCCATCAATACGCCGAGGATCCTGCTCTCGGCCCTCAACAACGTCATCATCCAGATCCAGGCGCGGACCGACAAGGGCGTGGTCCGCCGGCTGAAGCAGGTGCTCGAGATCGTCGGGTTCGAGCCCGAGACGAACGAGCTCATCACGAACACGGTCTACGAGTGGGACCCCGGGACCGACAAGTTCGTGTTCAAGGGCCACTCCTTCCTGTTTGACAAGATCATGGAACTGAAGAACCTCACGCACGACGAGATGGACGCCGAGTTCCAGCGGCGGGTCAGCGTGATCCGCTTCCTCGCCCAGAACCGGATCAACGAGTACCGCCAGCTATGGCGGCTCGTCACGGCCTACTACAAGGACCCGCTCGCCGTCGGGAAGATGATCGAGTCGCGCCTTCCACCGGCGCCCCCGGCGCCTCCCGCCGAGGAGGCCGCCTGATGGCGCGCAAGCCGAGCGTCGGCGCGAAGCGGCCCGAGGGTCCCGAGGCCCGCCTCATCCGCGTGAAGCGGGGGGCTCAGCCGACCCACTCCCAGTTGACGCCGTTCCAACGGTGGGCCTGGAGGACGTTCCGGGCCCGCGTCACTGCGAAGCCCATCGACCCCGCCCTCGAGGAGGCCCTCGTCAAGGCCCATCGGAGGATCCGGGGCGACGAGTACTTGGCCCAGGTCTACGCGACGACGCTCATCCTCGCCGGCGTGCTGGTGGCGGTCGGCGTCGTGGTCTTCGCCCTGCTCGACCTCGCCGGCCTCGAACTCCTCGGGATCGCCGTCGGCGCGATCATCCCGGTGGGGGGCGGGTTCCTGGGCTTCCTCGCCCTCAAGGGCGCTCCGGGCAGTGCGGCCAAATCCCGCGGCAAGAAGATCGATGCCAAGATCTCCCACGCGATGAGCTTCGTGAGCGCGATGGCGAGCGCCGACGTCAACATCGACCAGATCTTCAAGGAGCTCGCCCGGCAGAAGATCTACGGGGAGGTCGCCGAGGAGGCCGCCTGGGTCACCCGGGACACCGAGTTCCTCGGCGTCGACATTCTGACGGCCCTGAAGGACGGCGCGGTCCGGACCCCCTCGAAGCGCTGGCAGGACTTCCTGCAGGGGGTCGTGACGACCGCCACGAGCGGTGGCCAGCTGAAGCCGTACTTCCTCCTCAAGGCGGAGCAGTTCGAGCAAGAGCACAAGCTCGAGGCGCTCCAGCGGGTCGAGACGATGGGGCTCCTCGCCGAGACGTTCGTCACGGTCGTCGTCGCGTTCCCGCTGTTCCTGGTCATCATCATCGCGATCTTCGCCGTCATCGGCGGGGGTGGGTCGTTCATGCTGGACATCCTGGGGGCGATCGTCGGCCTGATGATCCCGCTCTCCCAGTTCGGGTTCGTCTTCTTCCTCCATCAGCTCGCCGCGGAGTTCTAGGTCGATGGCCGGAGTGGTCCCGAACGCCCCCGCGAACGCCGCCCTCGCGAGGGCCTCCCTGACGAAGGAGCTCGGCCTCTCGGAGGAGGCCCCGAAGATCTCGAAGGAGCGGATCATCCTCTTCGCGGGCCTGGGGGTCGCCGTCGTCCTGTGGATCGTCGGGGCGCTCGCCTATGCGGGCACGTTCAATATCGCCTTCGCCCCGAACGAGGCCCAGGGGCTCAACCCGGCCCTCGACTTCCTCGTCCTCGGGCTGCTCGCCTTCCTCGGCCCCTACGGCTTCGCGGAGACGACCCGCCTGCGGCGCATCTCGAAGATCGAGGACCGGCTCCCTGACTTCCTTCGGGACGTCGCCGAGGCCGGCCGGTTCGGGATGACCCTCCCGGACGCCATCGTCGTCGCCTCGAAGGGTCGCTACGGCCTCCTCACGGAGGAGATCAAGAAGATGGCGAGCCAGATCGAGTGGGGGGTGCCGGTCGCCACGGCCCTCGACCTCTTCGAGAAGCGGGTCCCGACCCCGCTCGTCCAGCGGGTCGTCTCGATCATCACCCGCGCGAACGACGCCGGGGGGAACGTGGCGGACGTCCTCACGATGGTCGCCCACGACACCCGGGAGGCGCAGCACTCGATGGCGGCCCGGAAGATCTCGATGCTCACCTACCTCACGGTCATCTACATCTCCTTCGCCGTCTTCCTCGTGACGATCTACATCATGGCGGCGATCTTCCTGCCGCAGATGATCACCGCCGGGCAGGGGATCAGCTCGTCGAGCCTCGGGA
>DASYZN010000196.1:0-6691 GCA_035946105.1 Thermoplasmata archaeon
ACGCCGAGCGCTCCCGGCGTCGCGTCGAACGCGGCGCGCAGGGGATCGCCCGCTCCCGGATCGGGGGCGTGGCGTGGGACGATGTGACCGAACGCCCACGAACGATGGAGAGAGAGTTCGGTGTAATGGGGGGCGTAATGGCCCCCTCCCGAACCCACGACGATCCGGTCCTGCGGATCTTCGGCCAGCTCGACTAGGACGTGCGCCATCGTCCGGACCGACGTCTCGGCCGGCTTCGGGTCGTCTCCGTACCCGATCTCGACGAAGACCGACGGGAGCCGTTCGAACGGCCCGTGATGGGTCGCCTCCAGGGTCGCTGAGACGCCTTCCCGCCGCCCGCCCTCGTCGAGGCGACGGAGCGCGTCGGCCATCAGGCGAGGCGTGGAGGGGGTCAACTGGTTGGGCCGTCCTCCGAGATCGGCCGAATCGCCGAAGTTCCCGATCGGATGGGCCGTGAAGCACCGGACGCCGCGCTCGCTCCGGTGGATCGATGGGAAGACCAGCGAGGGTCCTATCTTGGTGAGCTCCGGGGGCAATCGAATCTCCAGTTCATCGTCCTCTAGGTGCCGAATGGTCCGGCGGAGGGAGAAGACGTTCGTTCCCAAGCGACGAACGCTCGCTCCGTCGACATGCCATCCGGTGGGCTCGCCGGTCGGCAGGACCTCTTGCACCGCGGACGCTACCGGGTCCGGGTCCGAGAGTACGATCAGGTAGTGCATTCCCCGGCCCCTACGCGATCGCCCTCGGACGTCGGTCCCTCATCACTCCTACCAATACCAATGCGTCGACGTCGAACCGCCTCGCGGGTTCCGTGGGGCGCGATCACCCGAGGTGCGCCGTCTTCCCGCTCGTCCGGAGCGAGCTGACGGGCTGGACAGAAACTGCCGGGGCGCCTGGTTCCGGGCGGCGAGCACCGGTGGATTCCCCCCGATCCCCTGTTCTCCCTCTCGATCGATATCCTCTCGGATGGGGCACCCGGGCGCCGTCGGCGGAGCCGTCCCGGTAGCGGACACATGCCGACCTTCACGAACCACCGCGACCGAGAGTCCGATCGTCCGACGAGGTCGACCGCTGCCCGCGCGTAGTAGCGCTGACCCAGTCCCGGTCGCCTTCGCCTGGCAGGACGATTCCCCGTTGGCGGGAGGGCGTTCCTGCCGGGGAGCCCGTGCTAACCGACGAGGTTGAGTCCGGATCCCGCTTGGGGGGACCTCTGGCATGGGGCATCTGGGGCCCACCTCACGCACCCCCAGGATTCCACGGGAACCGGGAACGTCACAATCGATATGCTCGCCATGGCAGTCACCTAATCAACCATGCAGCAACGACCATCCAACTGGCCCCAGAGACGCGGGCTCGGCTGGCCCGGCTCAAGAGCCATGGTCGTGAGTCGTACGACGATCTGCTGACTCGGCTGCTGGCGCTGGTTCCGGAAGGTGACGAGGAGGGAATCTACACCGAAGCGTTCCGAGTCGGGCTGTTGGAAGCCCGGTTAGATGTTCGCCGTGGGCGATTGACCGACCATCTCGCCCTGAAGAGGCAACTGGGTCTCTGAGCGTGTGGTCCATCCGATGGACCGAGACGGCCATTCGGGACCTGCGTCGACTCGACCGAGCCATCGCGCGCCGAACCCTAGCCCGAGTGGAGGCCAAGGCTGTCAACCCCGAGCGGACGTTCGAACGGTTGGAGGGTTCTCCCGACTACAAGCTTCGGGTCGGCGACTACCGGGTTTTCGCGGCCACTCCTACCCAGACAAGACGGTGATGGTGGAGCGGGTCGGCCACCGTTCGACCGTTTGTCAACGATGACGCAGACGACGACCATCTTGACGGGACCCGGTGGCGGTAGGAGCTGGTGCTCCCGGCGGGAGTTTCCCCGCCCGGCGGCCGCCGAGCGGATTTGAACCCGCGTCAGAGGCTCGAGAGGCCTCTATCCTTGACCACTAGACTACGGGAGCGCCGACGCGCGTTAGCGGATTGGCTCTTTAGGCCTTTGATGCCGACCGAAGACCTCCTTCGACTCCCCTGCCGAAGTTGCGGGCCGCTCGAGCGGGCGAGCCCGTGGCCGAGGATCGGGGTCGATCCCGTCGGCGCCGCCAAATACCCCCGGCGACTGACCGCGCCGTGACCCCACCCGTGAAGGCCCGCAGCGGCCACATCATTCTCGAGGCTCGGGGACGGTACAACGACCTCACGAAGGTCTATCCCGAGCTCCACAAACGCGTCGTCGAGGCGAATCGACCGTTCGCCAAGGAGGCCGAACCTCATCTTCCGGAGGTTCTCCTCGAGGAGAACCTTCGGGACCTTCGCGCCGGCCGTAAGCCGTGCGGCTACAATCGGGCCGATGCCTTCGGGATGCGCCTGATCTTCCCGATCTGTGATCCGAAGCGCCCGGAGTTCTACTTCGCGAAGCCCGCCCGGACCCAGGAGGTCGTCCAGATCACCGAAGACGTCTCCCACCTCTTGAAGCGGCGGGGGATCCGGCACAACGTAGAATACGACCGCCTTCCGCTCGGGCAGCCTCGGGGGCTCCCTCCCGTCCCCACCGGGACCGCCGGCGCCACGGGCGCCCCGTCGGCGCCGACCTACTGAGCGCCGGAACTCCCGGACCCGGGCAGCCGTTTGAACGGCCAGAACGCGGTCGGCGGCTCCGTGGCCTTCAGGAGCCCCTCGAGGAGCTTGAGCGCCGCGCGGGCCTTGGCGACGGCCTCGGCGTAGTCGGAGCCCCGGCTGCGGATCGATTCGTCGAGCAGGCCGCGCGCCTCGCTCGTGTCGAGGTGGTGGTCCGCGGCCCGATGGAGCGCGGCATCGATGAGGTAGTGGAGGTTGAGGAGCTCCCGGTGATAGGACTTCCGCTGGTTGAGCTCCTCCTCGACCGCGATCAAGGTCCGGGCCGCGTCGACGAGCTCCCCGGCCCCGCTCTTCTCGCGGACCGAGGCGAGCCGTTCCTCGAGGTTGCCGAGCCCGACCCGAAGGCCGTCCCGGGCGAACAAGAGCTCGGTCTGGACGTCGAGCCCTCGGGCCTCGATCTGCTCCTGGATGAGATGGGAGAGCGCCTCGTTCCCGGCGTCCACGTGGGCGCGGGCCGATTCGAGCTGGTCCTGGTCGAGGGCGGCGCGCGACTCGCTGAACTGCTCCATCGCCGGCGTCGTGTCGAGCCCCAAGCGCTCGCCGACCCAGAGCCGGTCCTTGAGGTCGAGGACCCGCCGATCGAGACGGGCCTTCGCGACCGAGCGGACCTTGCGTCGACTCTCTTCGACGAGGTCGAAGGCCTTCGGGTACTCCCGCCGCTCCCGAAGCTCCGAGAGCCGGTTCGTCCAGGCGGTCTCCGTCGGCTCGTCCTCTGCGCTCGCCCCCACCTCCTGGCGGAGCCGATCGAGGTCGGCGAGGCGTTCCTGGAGCACCTGCTCGAGGACCCCGACGGCCGCGGAGCGCGCCCGATCGAGCGCGTCCCCCGCCTTCTTCCACTCCTTCGCCTGGAACGACGCCTCGGCCTCATCGAGGGAGTTGGACGCGCTCCCGCCCTCGGAGACCCCGAGCGCGCGCATCAACTCGAGGAGGCCGCGGACGTTGGAGAGGGATCCCGCGTACAGCCGCTCGACGGCCCAGCGGGAGAGCTCGGTCGCCTCCCGGGCGCGGGCGATCGCGTCGCGGAACTCGCCGGCCTTCGCGTGGGTTCGCGCGCGCTCCAGCATCCCGATCACCTCGTTGAGCTCCGCCCCGAGCTCCATCGCCTCCTGCACCTGCCGATCGGCCAGATCGAGGGCTTCGCGGGCCCGGCGATGGAACTCCCGCGCCTCCGCCAGGAGATCGAGGGCCTGCAGGACGAGATCGAGCGCCTTCGGGTGATCGTGGGCCTCCAATGCCGCCAGGGCCTGACGGAACAGATCGGTCGCCAGGGGGGCCTTGATCCCTTCCGACTCGAACCGGGCGAGCTTCGTCTCGAGGGTCTCGAACGCGGCGCGGGCGATCCTCGTCTGCAGACCGAGCCGCTCGATCTCCGATTCGCTCCGGGCCGCCAACTGGAGGGCGTCCATGGGGCGTCCCTCGTGGAGCGCCTGCCGGCCCTGGCTGAGGAGGTTCTCGGCCGCCGCCGTTGGCGCACCCTCCTGGCGTGCGTGGACGAGCATCCCCTGGAGCCCCGCGATCGTCCGCGCCACGTGTTGGTTGATCGTCTGAAGGATCTCCCGCTCGAGCGATCCCGAGAGATCGATCACCTTCGGATACGCCCGATCCTTCAGCGCCCGATCGATCGCCTCGGCCCGTGACCGCATTGGGGCGGTGGCGACCTTGAGCAGCTCGGCCTGCCCGAACGCCTCTTCGACGCGTTTCGCGGCCCGCTCGGCGTGCTCGAGGAACCCCCGGCTCTCGGTGAGCTGCGTTCGGGCCCTCTCGAGCTGTTCGGCGGCGCCGATCGGTACCTTGCGGGTGATCCGTCGGCGCGCGTCGGCCAGGACCTCGGCGATCTCCCCGAGGTCGAGCCCGGAGTTCCGCGCGATCTCGAAGTCCTGCTCGATCGATTTCAGGTTCTCTTCGAGCACCGGATGCAGGAGCTTCAGGAGCCCCGCATGGGTCCCCTGGATCAGCACGAGGCCCTTCCCCCGTTCGCCCGCCAGGACGGCGGCCCGGCCATCGGCGATGTTCGCCTCGTTGATGTCGGTCGGGATGCCGAGGCGTCGGGCGTCCTCCATGAGGCTCTCGGACTCCCCGACGAGCCGGAGCGCTTCTGCCTCTTCGGCCGCGGCCTCGAGGACGGTGTTGACCGCGTCGACGTGCGCCCGGACCCCGTCGAAATCGAGGTTCCGATACGCTTCCCGGGCGGCATCGATCTCGGTCCGGAACTTGCGGACATCGAGTCCCGACTCCTCGAGCTTCTTCGAGCGCTCGATCGCTTGATTGAGGTAGTCGGAGGCGGCCTCCGCGTCCGTGCGAAGCCGGGACGCCTCCTCTTGGACGCCGACGCAACCGCGGTACGCCTCCACGACGTGGCCCTCGCGGGCCTCGTTCTGGGCGGCCTCGAAGCGGGTCCGCAGGTCGAGGGGATCGATGCCCATCTGGGTGAGCTCAACGAGCGCGAGCTTGGCGTGCGAGATCGCGGTGGCGGCGCGCTGCTGCTTCGTCTCCGCGGCCCGGGCGAGCAGGTCCTGGGACGCGCGGGCCGCCTTGACGAAATCCCCCATGTTGAAGATCTGCTGGACCTCGTCCACCTGCCGCTGGAGCTCGGGGCCGGTCCCGCCCATCTCGTCGAACAGGCGCAGATCGGCCTCGAGCTGTTCGAGGTGGCTCGAGGCCTGGCTCGCGAACACGACGGCGAACTCGTGCTCGGCCCGCTTGAGCGACTCCATGGATTGGGTGAGGTCGTCCTTCACCCGGAGGGCGACGTCGGCGTCCGCGAGGTAGCGGCGGGTCGTCGCCAACAGATCGGCGTCCGTCACCTCGGAGAAGCCCTTTTCGATCTCCTCGACGCGCCGGGCCACGAAGGGCCCGGCGGAGGTCCGAAGCGCCACGTCGATCGAAGCGAGGGCCTCGCCCGCCGGGTGGAACGAACCGTCGGCGAGGAGGGTGCGAGCTTCCGCGAGCCGTTCTTCCGTCCCGGGGGGGAGGAAACCCCGCTCGCGGGCGATCGATGACACCACGCGGAGGCGTTCGAGCTCGCCCCCGAAATGTCGGGCGCTCTCCCGTCCCAACGTCCGGACGGTCTCCCGAAGCGTGGACCGCGCCCGATCGAGCTCGACCCGATCGAGCTCGCGGCCGGCCCGTTCGATCCCCTCGACGAACGGCGCGGTCGGCACCTTGAGCGCCGCGAGCTGTTCGACGAGGCGCTTGAGCGACTCGACCTCTTCCCGTGCCGTGTCGAGGTCGACCGTGAGCTGGCTCACCTTCTCGATCGCTTCGGCGCTTGCCGCGAGCGCCTCGCTGTAGATCTTGAGCCGCAGCGCCTCTCGGGCCCGGTTCATCGACGCGAAGACCTCGGAGGGGTCCCGACCGAGCTGACGCGCCTCGACCAAGCGGGGTCGGACCTCGTCGAGCATGCTGGCGACGACGCCGACCACCGGCTCCTCGGTGACCTCCCGGGCGTGCTGGAGGAGCGTCATGAGCTCGCCGGGGGGCGCCACCCCGACCCGGTCCAGGATCCCCCCGAGTTCGGAGATCGGCTCGGCGGGGTCGGCTCCGTGCTCGACGAGCGAGTTCAGGGTGGCGACGAGGGCGGTCACCGTGGTACGGACCCGCCTCCGGACCTCGTCGGCGACCTCCGAGACCGCCCGATCGATCGCGGCCACGGACTCCTTCCAACGGGTGGGGGCCGCCCCCTCGTCGAGGCGCAACGCCTCCTCGAGGGTCGGGGCGGGGAACGAGAGCTCGCGGGCGAGGGCGAGCAAGGCGTTCCCTTCGGAGCGGGAGGCGTCCCGCCGACCGACGACGGCAGGAAGGGTCGCCAGGATCGAATCCCGGAGCTCCGTCAAGGGCCGGTCCCCGCGGGCCGCGGCGGCCGTCGACAGGAGCTCGTCGATCTTTCGTTCGAGCTCCCCGAATCCCTCCTCGGGCTCCCCTCCCCAACGGGCCAGTTCGAGCACCTGGTCTCGGATCGACTGGCCGAACTGCTGGGAGGCGGTCCGAATCTCCGAGGCGAACCGCGCCACGAGCTCGACTTCGTGGGCGAGGTCGGTTCCGAACGTCATGGTCTTGACCTCCTC
>DASYZN010000197.1:0-4283 GCA_035946105.1 Thermoplasmata archaeon
CGGAGGCCGGCCTCTACCCGATCAAGCTGAACGTCGTCGCCCTCGACGGCACGACGGCCCGCCCGGACTCGGTCGACCGATTGCTCTCGTTCGCCCAGGAGGTCGGCGCCTGGGTCCAGCTGATCGAGTTCGAGAACGTCCGGGGGCGGGTCGACCCCTCGGTCTACCGCTCCCTCCACTCGGAGCTCGGGCGCCTGTCGGAGGAGGCCGCTCGCCGGGCGTTCCGCACCGAGCATAATCCCCTCCACGACCGCCCCCGCTACACCTTCGAGTCGTCCGGCCGACCGGTGACGGTCGAGGTCGTCCAGCCCGTCGAGAACCCGAGCTTCTGCATGGCCTGCCACCGGCTGCGCCTCACCTCGGACGGGCGGCTCAAGGGCTGCCTCATGACGAACGAGGGCCTGATCGACCTCAGGGCCGACCTCCGCGAGGCCGACCCGGTCCCCGCGCTCGTGCGGTCGTTCGAGCGGGCGATCTGGCTGCGGCGGCCGTTCTTCGTCGGGGCCGAAACCCCCGAGCCGACGAACGGGCCCCCGATCACGAACCTCTCGAGGCCCGAGGCCGTGCCGATCGAGCCCTCACCCCCCTAGGCGGGCGCCTCGGCGGGTCGAGCGGGGGAGGCGGGCGTGCGACGCGAGGCGCTCAAGGTCGCGCTCCTGTCGATCGAAGGGACGAACTGCGACGACGAGCTCGCCCTCGCCCTCGACCGCCTCGGGGCGCGGCCGGAGAGCGTCCGCCTGACGCAGTGCGAGGGGCGGGGCGTCGAGCGGGACGAAGCGCGGCGTCTCTCGGACTACCAGATCCTCTTCGTGCCCGGCGGCTTCTCGGCCGGCGACTACGTCCGCGCCGGGGCGATCTTCGCGGCCCGGATCCGGGCCGGGATCGGCCCCGAGCTCACGGAGTTCATTCGGGCGGGGAACTTCGTCGGCGGCCTCTGCAACGGCTTCCAGGTGCTGACCGAGCTCGGTCTGTTGCCCGGCCGATCCGGCGGGGCGCTCGGCCCGCCCGAGGCCGCCCTCATGACGAACGCCTCGGGCCACTACGAATGCCGGCCCACCTGGGTCGAGTGGACCGGCGGGAGGTTCCCGCCGTTCCGCGAGGTGGCGAAGGGGACGCGCTACCTCTTCCCGTCGGGTCACGGCGAGGGGAAGCTCGTGCTCTCGGGAGCCCCCGGGGAGCGGCTTCGGGAGCTCGAACGGGACGGCCAGGTCATGTTCCGCTGGACCGCCCCCGACGGGGGGGTCGCCGGATACCCGTGGAACCCGAACGGCTCGGAGGGGAACGTCGCGGGCCTCACGAACCCGGAGGGGAACGTCTTCGGGTTGATGCCCCACCCCGAACGGGCGTTCTTCCGCGCCCAGGCCCCCGATTGGACCCGGTCGGGTTCGGGCGACGGCCCCGGCGACGGCGAGCGGTTCTTCGAGGCGCTGCTCGACGAGGCCGCCCGCCGGACCTGATCCACCGGACCGACCGCGTCAGCTCCCAGAGGCCGAGCCGCTCGCCCCCGAGGGCCACGGACTCCCGGGCCCTCCGGCGGCCGCCAAGGGCCCGCCACCGGCGGGCGATCGCCGAGAGCGCCGCCTTCGACTGGAGGGAGGAGACGACGAGGAGCGCGCGGGCGCCGGGCGCGAGGTGGGCCGGAAGGGATCGAACGATCCGCGCCATGACCTTCGTTCCGTCCGGTCCCCCGTCGAGCGCGAGGTTCACCCAGGGGTCGGGGTCTCGGGAGGCGGCCGAGGTCGGCAGGTACGGCGGGTTCGCGAGAACGAGGTCGAAGCGCTTCAGTCCGCGGGCGAGGTCGGTCCGGACGGCGTCGATCGTTACGCCCGACGCCTTCGCCCTCCGACGGACCGATCGCAGCGCCTCGAGGTTGAGGTCCGTCGCCACGACGAACGCGCCGTCCCGGGCGGATCGGAGGGCCGCCCGGCCCTCGCCGACGCCGATCTCGAGGACCCGCTCGCCCCGGCGCGATCCCGCGGCCCGCTCGAGGAGGAACGTGTCCTCGCGGGGCGGATAGACCGGGCCCTCGGCCCCGGGCGAAGCGCGGGCCGTGTCCCGTCGTCGCACGCCGGGCGCGTTCGTTGGGCTCGCCTTTTTGTCCATCCGCTCCCTTCCGCACCCGTCGAGTGTTTTGATCTCATGCCCCGTCGGCTTTCCGCCCCCATCAAGATCGCCATCACCGGGATGCCCGGCTCCGGGAAGACCCAGACCCTGCTGAGGATCATCCAGCTCCTCGAGCAGGAGGGGGTCAAGGTCGGGGGCATGGTCACGGAGCCGATCATCGAGCGCCAGCGCCGCTCGGGGTTCCAGATCACCGACTGGATGACGAAGGAGCACGAGGTCTTCGCCCACGAGGGGATGAAGTCGCGCGTCCGCTCCGGGAAGTACGGCGTCAACGTCGCCGCCCTCGAGGGGCTCGGCGCCCGCTCGCTCGCGGAGGCGCGGGAGTCGGCGGACGTCATCGTGATCGACGAGGTCGGCAAAATGGAGGTCGAGAGCGAGTCGTTCAGCCAGTCCGTCGTCGACACGCTCGACGCGAACAAGTCGATCGTGATGACGCTTCATAAGAAGTCGCGCAATCCGCTGCTCCAGGACATCCGCCGGAGGGACGAACTACGGCTCCTCGAGGTGACCCCGGTGAACAAGAACCTGCTCGCGTTCAAGATCGTCCGGCTCCTGACCGGTCGGACCCACTGACGATCGCCCGCCCGTCCCGGGAGGGCGGCACCGACCTCTGGCTCCCCGACTCCGGGCAGGAGCGGGGTCCCGGACGGCGGCGGCCGGTCTTCTACAACCGCGCCATGGCCGTCGACCGGGACGTCGGGGTCGCCGTCGCCCGGGCCCTGCGCGGGTCGGTGCTTGCCGGAGGGGCCCGCGGCTGGGAGATGCTCGCCGCGACCGGCGTCCGCGGCCTGAGAACGCTCCACGAGTCCGACCTCTTCGGGTCCCTCGAGTTGACCGAGTCCGGATCGGCCGCGTTCGAGGTCCTGTCGGGGAACGTCGCCCGGTCCCGCGCCGCGGGGGCGCGGGCCCGGGCCTGGGACGCCCGTCGACCCCTCGAACGGAACGGGTTCGATTTCGTCGACCTCGACCCGTACGGCTCCCCGGGGCCGTTCCTTCCCGCGGCGATCGAGGCGCTTCGGCCGCCCGGGGTGCTGGCCGTGACGGCGACCGACCTGAGGGTCCTCGCGAGCGTCGAGAGGGGCGCCTGCGAGCGGCGCTACGGCGCCCGGCCGATCGGCGGCCGTCTCGGACCGGAGGGGGGGCTCAGGATCCTGCTCGCCTGGATCTCTCGATCCCTCGCGCCCCACGACCGGCGGATCGAGCCGCTCCTCGCCTACGTCCGCGACCACTACGTGCGCGCCTACGTGCGGGTGCCCGACCGTCCGAGGGATCCCGAGCCCCCGATCGGTCTCCTCGAGGCGGAGCGGTTCGACGGTCCCTGGCTGCCGCCGAACGGTCCGTTCGGCCCGCTCTGGCTCGGCCCGCTCGGCGATCCGGCGTTCCTCGAGCGGCTCGCCCTGCCGGAGAACGCGGAGCGGCCTCACGAGACCGGGCGCTTCCTGGAGCGGCTCCGGGGGGAGGCCCACATCGCCGCCCCGTTCTATTACGAGACGAACGAGATCGCGCGCCACCTCGGCCTCGTCGAGCCCCCGGCCGTCGACCGGGTCGTGGAGGGCCTGCGGGAGGGCGGCTTCCCTACGGCCCGGACCCACGCGAGGGACGGCGCGTTCCGGACCCTGGCGCCCCGATCGGCCGTCGAGGCGGCGGCCCGGGCCGTCGCCTCGTCCCGTCCCCCGGTCCGCTAGTCCCAGAACGCCCGGGTCTTCGCGTAGCTCCGCTCGGCCCTCAGGATCTCGGTGACGAGGTCCGTCTCATCCCGGTACGGTCGGGCGAGCAGGCGGCGGGCGGTGTCGGGGCCGATCCCCCGACCGGCGAGGCAGAGGAGCGCCCGGCCGCCGAACTGGGCGACGAGCTCCGCCGAGGTGTACCCCTGGCGGACGAGCGCCGGCAGCGACTCGGCCGGGCGGCGCGGCGCCTTCGGGGGGCGGCGGGCGGCCCGGGCCCTCCATTTTGCCTTGGCGTACCGGCTCAAGGCGTCGATCTCGTCGGTCCGGCGGGGCGAGAGCACCGCGGAGAGCGATCCGTGGCAGATCCGGCAGATGCTTCCGCCCTCCGCCACGTAGCGGGTGGCCGTGGTCGTCCGGTGGAACCCGCAGCGCAGGCAGACCAGGGTGAGCGGCTCCTGACGGAGCCGGTCCCCCACGGCCTTCAAGAGGGTC
>DASYZN010000198.1:0-2857 GCA_035946105.1 Thermoplasmata archaeon
CGAGATGGCGAGGACGAGCGGGATCTCCTGCTCGCTCACGAACCTAAAGACCCCCCGGGCAAGGTTCACCTGCTGGGCCTGGTCGCGGAGGGAGGGGAGGGACGGCGAGAGCAGGAGGATGACCCCATCGGCATCCTGCAGGAACCGCCCGAGGAGGGTGAGCCCCCGCTTCCAGAGCTCCTTGCGATCGGCCTTCCAGGTGTCGAACCTCGGGATGACCCGGCAGGCCTTCTCGGTCACCTCGGCGTCCGGCGCGTCGATCCAGAGCCGGTCGTAGGTGAAGTAGTCCGAGATGATCCCCCCGGCCTCGTCGATCGTGTTGAGCTCCATCGGCTTCGAGCCGCCCGCCCCGCCGGGCGCCCCGAACCGGAAGTGCATCTTCATCTCGACGAACTGGTTGTACTTCGTCGGCAGCGGGTACTTCGTCAAGACCCCCTGCTCCTCGCGGCCGGCGGCGAGCTCGACGTAGAGCTTCGCCTTGTCCACCATCGGACGGCTCACGTAGTAGCGGGTGGTCGTGTCGAGCTTCCCGCCCATGTCCTTCGTCTCGTCCGCCTCGTAGGTCGTCTCCTCGAGGACCACTTCGCGGTCGAGGTTCCCGTAGAGCGGCAGGGAATCCGCATCCCCGCGGCTCGGCACGTAGAGGATCGGGAGGTTGAGGCCGAAGTGCCCGGAGAGGAACCGGAAGTAGGTCGTCTTCCCGGAGGCCGGGATGCCGACGACGGCGATCTTCGCCATCGCGCCGGGCTCCTTCGGAGGCTTTCGGGTGACCGTGCGCTTCTTGACCGGGGGCTTCGGTTTTGTTGGCATGGAATGGAACGGGGCTCCTACCGCATCTCGGCGAGGCAGATCTCGATGAAGTCGAGCGCCCCATCGACGGTCGCGTCCCCGGCGCTGTTGTCGAGCCGGACGTCCTGGAGGAGGTCGAAGATCTCCTCGACGGCCTCCTCGTGCCGCTGCGCGCCCGAGGCGTCATCGGCGGCCCCGATCCGGGTGAGCTGGTAGGTCCCCCGCAGCTCGAGGAGCCGTTCGAACAGGTCCATCAGCCTCTCCTTGAGATCGGGAGGCTCGGGGATCGACCTCGATTCCGTCTCATCGATGAACCGCAGGAGCGTCTCCGTCTCCGGGTCGTTCTGCATCTGGGCCTGCAATAGCGCGAGCCGTCGGGTGACCCGGATCCGGTTCGCGAGCGGCAGGGTCTCCGACGCGTTCCACGCCACGAGCAGGGAGCGGGCGGCCTCCACGATCTCCCCGCGTCCGTAGGCGATCTTCGCCTCCCAGTAGGCGTAGGTCACCGGGGGCAGGACCAGGTGGGCGCGACCGAGTTCCGCCGAGGCGCGGGCGAAATCCCGGGCTACGTAGGCCTCGACGACGTTCGCGAGCGGGCCGTAGCGCTCCTTGAGGCTCGCCGCCGAGGTGCCGGAGCCGGCGGCGAGGACGCCGACATCGAGGACCGGGGCCTCCGAGTACGGCATGTCCGCCTCGCCGGGAGGGGCGCTCGGGCGGGCCAACCGGCCGATGGCCGAGTGCTGCTGGGGGTCCTTGAGGGCCTTGGCGGCCTGGGAGGCGTGCTGGGCGAGATCGTCCGGATGCATCTGGCTCGGGGGCGGCCGGGCGACGTCGTCCACGTCGACGAAGGCATGGACCATCTGGGTGTAGAGGTCCGTGCCGGTGTCGACCTCCTCGTAGAGGAACGTCGTCGGCACCCCGACGAGCAGCGCGCGGGCGCTGAGCCCGTTGAGGAAGAGGTTCATCCGCTCCGAGTCGACCCCCTTGTCCCGCTGGGCGCCGTTGCCGATCCCGATCACGCGGAGGTGGAGCGCGGAGCCGGGCGCGAGCAGGTGGGCGAAGAGGTCCTTGCGGACCCGGCCGCCCGCGGCCGACTCGGTCCCCGGGGGTTCGAACCGGCTCGAGGCGTTGTCCCATCCGTCGGTCACGAGGACGAGGGCGCCGGTGACGACGCCGTTCGCGTCCTTGAGGAGGTCGGCCCCGAGGGCCAGAGCGTCCCAGATCGCGGAGCGTCCGGACGGGTTCAACATCGCGATGAGGCTCTCGACGTAAGGGAGGTTCTCCCGCCGGATGTCGCCGAGCGGCACCGCGACCCTCGGGGTGTCGCTGAACGTGACGAGCCCGAACTGGGTCGAGGCGCTCTCGGCATGCTGTACGATCCTAAGGACGGCGGAGCGGGCGATCTCGATCTTCTGCCGTTCGGTGCCCGACGGATCGGGCAGCGGGGCGAGCATCGACCTCGAGAGGTCGAGGACGAGGACCTGGCGCTCCCTCGGGGGCGGGGGCGTCGGCGAATCGACGGGCGTGGCGGCCGCGGACACCTCGGCGGGATCCCCGGTCGCGGGCTCGGCTACCATCGGTGGATCCGGTCGCGGGCCCGGCGAGCTCCCCCGGTCACGGCCCAAATTAGCCGGGTAAGGGTATTTCTGTCTTGCGAACGACCGGGACGCCTCGGATCCGCCGGTCCCCGTCGAGCCGGGCGAGGGGGTCGCGGCCGGCGAGCGTTCGGGGAACCGTTATATGGGGGGTCCAGGTCGGCGCCGCTCGAATGGGCAACATTCGCCAGACCTACATCAAGCGGGTCGCCATCGAGCTCGTCCGCAACTACCCCGAATCGTTCGGCGGGGACTTCGCGACGAACAAGCGGAAGGTGCTCGAACTCACCGACCTGACCGTCCTCGTCGATGGGAAGCCGACGGTGACCTACAAGAAGCTCGCCAACCGGATCGCGGGGTACGCGACCCGGTACATGAAGCGCAAGCGCGGGACCTGAATCGGAGACGGTCCGCGAACCCCGCGGGCTAGTCAAAGACCTGGAAACCTTCCTGCAGGTGGACGATCTCCACCG
>DASYZN010000199.1:0-7160 GCA_035946105.1 Thermoplasmata archaeon
AGAAGGGGTCGGCTCCGGGGGGGCGGACGGGTCCGCCGCCGGAACCCCCGACGGGCTTCGATACCTCCTGTGGGCCCGGGACCTCGAGCGGATCGCCGATCATGCCGTCCAGATCGGGGAGCACGGCGCCCGGCTCAACGAGGCGTCCCCTCCGGACTCCGTCCGACGGCTCCTGTCGAGCTACCACGGCCAGGCGCTCGAGCACCTGAGGGCGTCCCAGGCGGTCGCGCTCGCCCCCGACGCCCGCAAGGCGAACGACCTGCTCGACCTCGGCGAGGCGCTCCATCAGACGGAGGCGGTCCTCGCGGACCGCATCCTCCTGCGCGGATCCGGCGAACGGCTCGCCGCGCCGGCGATCCGATCCCTCGGACTGATCCTCCAGTCGATCGATCGGACGACGGCCTACGCCCAGAACCTCGCCGAGATCGGCCTCGATCGGGACGTGGAGCGGCACGAACGGGCTCCGCTCCGCCCGACGGAACCGCTCCCCTCCCTCTCCTCGATCGATCCAACGCGAGGAGGGATACCGAGCGCATGAACGGAACAACGAACCCCGACGCGAACCGACGGAACGCCGGAGATGATCGATCGCCCCTGGGGACGGGGCCCAACCGGCACCCGGCCTCCGACGATGACGCCTACCTGAGGAAGGCGAGCCAACGAAGGTCCCAGACCTGGGTCTTCGCCATCGTGGCCGTCGTCGTCGTGGTCGCCCTCGTCGGCGGGGCGTATGCCGCCGGATGGATCGGCAAGTCCGGCACCACCCCGTCGAGCCAGGGGTACTGCGCCCCCGGGTCGGCGTCGGCCACGCTGACCGGCGCCGGATCGACGTTCGTCTATCCGCTCATGAACGTGTGGACCACCGACTACCAGTCCGCGTGCGGGACCTCCGTGAACTACAACGCGGTCGGCAGCGGGAGCGGCATCAGCCAGCTGACGGCGCGCTCGGTCCAGTTCGGTGCCTCGGACGCCCCCTTGAGCTACTCGCAGACCTCCCAGCTCCCGGCCCCGGCCGTGACGATGCCGGACAGCGGGGGCGCCGTCGCCATCCTCTACAACCTCCCCGGGATCGCCTCAGGCCAGCTCAACCTGACCGTGACGATCGTCGCCAACATCTACCTCGGCGTCATCACGAACTGGAACGATACCTCGATCGTCTCGATCAACCCGGGCCTCAAGGTCCCGACCCTCGCGATCACCGTCGTGCACCGCAGCGACGGGAGCGGGACCACGTTCGCCTTCACGAGCTGGCTCGCGGCAGGCAGCTCCTCCTGGGTCAGCAATATCGGTCCGCCGGGCACGACGGTGAACTGGAAGGCCGGCCAGGTCGGCGCCAGCGGGAGCCCGCGGCTCGCGAACACGGTCTCGACGACCAGTGGGGCGATCGGCTATGCGGAGCTCAACTACGCGAAGCTGAACGGCGGCGCCGGCGGCGTCCCCTACGCGAAGATCCAGAACCCCGCGGGCAACTACATCTGGCCGAACGCCACGAACACGGCGACGGCGATCGGTGAGATCGCCTCGAGCCTGCCCGCCCCGACCGGCAACTGGTCGAAGGTGACCGCGATCAACCAGGCCGGGGCCCAGACCTACCCGATCGCGACGCTCACCTACATCGTGGTCTACCAGGACCTGGGCCACGCCTACGGATCCGGCCTCAGCGCGACCCAGGCGGCGGCCCTCGCGAGCTTCCTCTGGTGGATCACCCACACCGGCCAGGCATCGGCGACGGGCCTCTTCTACGTCGAGCTCCCCGCCTCGATCGTCCACGTGGACGAGACGGCGATCGGCGACCTCCAGTACAACGGAGCAACGCTCAAGTCCCACTAGCGGGGGAGCCGGTCGGCCGGGATCGGAATGGGTTCTTTCCGGGAGGTCGTCCCAGGCGGGCGGCGCGCGGCGTCCGGCGCGTCTCTCGCCCTCGGCGACCGTCTCTTCCGCGGGGTGACGGGCGCCGGCGCCCTCGCCGTCCTCGTGCTGTTCGCCCTGCTCGCCTACGTCGTCCTCGAGGCGAGCTCGGCGAGCCTCCAGCAGTTCGGCCTCGGCTTCCTCTGGGGCACGGTCTGGAACGCGAACCCTCCCGCCGCCCCCGGTCAGCCGCCGATCGTCTTCGGCGCCCTCCCGTTCATCGACGGGACGCTCGTGACGGCGGCGCTCGCCATGCTGATCGGGATCCCGATCAGCCTCGGGGTCGCCATCTTCCTGAGCGAGCTCTCGCCGACCTGGCTGAGGGGCCCGATCTCCCTCGTCGTCGAGCTCCTGGCGGCCGTCCCGTCGATCATCTACGGGCTCTGGGGGTTCTTCTACCTTCGACCGATCATGCAGGGCGCCATCGAACCGTGGCTGGCCCAGCACCTCGGACCGCTGCCCATCGTCGGCGGCCTCTTCCTCCCGTCGCCCTCCGGGATCCTCGGCCTCGACAAGCTGACCGCGGGGGTGATCCTCGCCATCATGGTCATCCCGACGATCTCGGCGATCGCCCGGGACGCCTTCCTCGCGGTGCCGACCGACCAGCGCGAAGCGGCGTTCAGCCTCGGGGCGACCGGCTGGGAGACGACCTGGCTCTCGGTGATCCCGTTCGCCCGCAAGGGGGTGTTGGGGGGGATCACCCTCGGGCTCGGACGGGCCGTCGGCGAGACGATCGCGGTGACGTTCCTCATCGGGAACGATAACCACCTCACCTCCTCGCTCCTCGCCCCGGGGCAATCCATCGCGAGCTGGATCGCGACGGAGTTCACTGTCGCCCAGCTCTCCCTCGAGAAGAGCGCGCTCCTCGAGCTCGCCTTCGTCCTCCTGGTGATCTCGCTCGTGATCAACGTCGCCGCCCGGCTCCTGATCTCGGGGGGCCGGCTCGGCCGCCGCGCGGAGGCTTCGGCATGAGGTTCGACCGCGACCTGCGACGGAAGGTCGTCCACTACGTCATGGCCGGCCTCGCCCTCGTCTGCGTCGGCCTCGCCCTCGCCCCGCTCGTCTACATCCTCTACACGTCGGTCTCGCTCGGGAGCCGGGTCGTGAGCCTCGCCTTCCTCACGGGGACCGAACCGCTCCCGTGCACCTCGGCCGCCTTCTCGGCCTGCCCCCACGGCGGGATCGGGCCGGCGATCCAGGGGACGCTCCTCCTCATCGGGATCGCCTCCTCGATCTCGCTGCCCCTCGGCATCCTCACGGGGATCTACCTCTCCGAGTACGGCCGGGGCGCCTTCGGCAGCGCCGTGCGGTTCGTCGCGGACGTCATGACCGGGATCCCCTCGATCGTCGTCGGGATCTTCGTCTACTCGCTCTTCCTCTACGCGGGGATGGTCGGCTGGCTCCCGGTCTCCTGGGTGTTCAGCACGCTCTCCGGCGGGGTCGCCCTCTCGGTCATCATGGTCCCGATCGTCGCCCGGACCTCGGAGGAGGCGCTGCGGACCGTCCCCGTGTCGACCCGGGAGGCGGCCCTCGCCCTCGGCATCCCGCCCCATCGGACGGTCGGACGGATCGTCCTCGCCACCGGTCGCACGGCGATCCTCACCGGCGCCCTCCTCGCCATCGCCCGGGCCGGCGGGGAGACCGCGCCGCTCTTGGCGACCGATTTCGGCTCACGTCTCTGGTTCCAGGGGATCGGGAACCCCTCGGACTCGCTGCCGATCTCGATCTGGAACTGGGGGCTCTCGGGGTACCCGAACCTCGAGGCGGACGCGTGGGGGGCGACGCTCATCCTCATCGTGATCATGCTCACCATCAGCGTGACGGCCCGCCTTCTCCTGCGGCAGCGGTTCGGCGCGGGGGTCGTGTGACGGACGGACCGAAGCTGAGCGTCCAGCACCTCTCGGCCTACTACGGCCGCCATCGGGCGATCGAGGACATCACGGTCGACTTCGACGACCGGGCGGTGACGGCGATCATCGGCCCGTCGGGCTGCGGGAAGTCGACCCTGATCCGCTGCCTCAACCGCATCCACGAGACGATCCCCAAGGCGCGGGCCGAGGGGCGGGTCGCGCTCGACGGCGAGGACATCTACGCGCTCGACCCGGTGAAGGTGCGCCGGCGGATCGGCATGGTCTTCCAACGGCCGAACCCGTTCCCGACGATGTCGATCTACCAGAACGTGGCGTCGGGGCTGCGGTTGAACGGCATCCGGGACCCCCGGGTGGTCCACGATCGGGTCGTCCAGAGCCTCAAGAAGGCCGCCCTCTGGGACGAGGTGAAGGACGATCTGGACGCCGCCGGCATCCGACTCTCCGGCGGCCAGCAGCAGCGCCTGTGCATCGCCCGGGCGCTCGCGGTCGAGCCCGAAGTCCTCCTGATGGACGAGCCCGCCTCGGCCCTCGACCCGATCGCCACGGCGAAGATCGAGGACCTCGTCTTCGATCTGAAGAACTCCTACTGCCTCATCATCGTGACCCACAACATGCAGCAGGCGGCCCGGGTCGCCGACCGGACCGCGTTCATGTACCTGGGCCAGCTCGTCGAGGTCGGCCCGACGACGGAGATCTTCGAGCGGCCGAAGGTAAAGCTGACCGAGAGCTACATCACCGGGAGGTTCGGCTGATGCCTGAGCGGGTCGAGCGGAAGGCGTTCGGGGAGGGGCTCCTCCACCTGAACCGCAACATGGTCCGGATGGCCGAGCTCGCCCAGAGCTCCGTCCGCAAGGCCGTCGACGGGCTCGTCCACCGCAACGCGGACGAGGCCCGGGAGGTCTTCGGCCTCGACCGGGAGATCTACGAGCTCCAGCAGGAGATCGAGCGGGAGTGTACCGACCTGATCGCCCTGCACGCCCCGGTGGCCCGCGACCTCAGGACGATCACGACCGTCCTCAAGATCTCCACCGACCTCGACCGGATCGGCCGCGGGGCCCGCAACCTGGCCGAGATCGCCATCGAGCTCGCCCCGCTCGACCCCGTGAAGCCGAAGAAGCTCGAGAAGATCAGCCGCAACGCCGACCTCGCCATCCACATGGTCGACCGGGCCGTGCGCGCCTTCGTCGAGCGGAACGACCAGGGGGTGCGGGACATGGCGAGCTTCGACGACGCGGTCGACGCGCTCCATCGGGAGATCTTCGACGAGATCGTCGCCGGCCTCAAGGACCGCTCCCTGCGCCCGGAGGTGGGGGCCCGCTACATCCTGGTGAACCGCCATATCGAGCGCATCGCCGACCACGCCGTCAACATCGCCGATCGGATGGTCTACCTGGTGAGCGGGGAGACCCCGCACCGCAAGGTCACCAGCTCCGAGGCCGCCGGCGACGCCCCGGCGGCGCCGCCTCCTCCCCCGGCCGCACCCACCCCCGCCCCGCCGGACCCGACCGGGGGATCGAACGTCCCATCGGCCTGACGACCCCGCGGGGCGAGCGGGAGCGGAGCCGCGGCGATCCCCGCCGTACTCTTCGAACGGAATGGCCGGATGGCCGAGCGATCGACAGAAACTACGAACCGGGAGGGGACGGAACGGGAAGGGTGGAAAATCGGAAGGGAAGGGATTGGTGGGGACCCTGGGGGCCGCCTAGCAGCAGCCGCCCGAGCCGCAGCCGCACCCGCCGCCGGTCGCGCCCTCCCCCTTGGTCGGGATCGGGGCGTCCTTGGGGAGGATCCGGAAGCCGGACTCGTTGAGGTCCTGGACGAAGTCGATCTTCGCCCCGTCGAGCTGCTCCGCGGTCATCGAGTCGACGACGACGTTGAACCCGTCGACCGGGACCACCTCGTCGCCGTTGCGGGCCTTGTCGAAGGCCATGCCGAACGTGAGGGCCGAGCCGCCGCCCCCGCCGCTTCCGCAGCCTCCGCCGCCCGACCCGCACCCGCAGCCGCCGCCTCCGCCCATCTGGGCGAAGACCCGCACGGCCGTGCCGGGCTTCTGGGCCTGGATCAGCTGACGCACCTGGTTCTTGGCTTCGGTAGTGACTTCGATCTTCAACGTCATGTTCGGGGCCCTCCCTGCCTACCCCAGCGTTGAACGGTCCTCGGCGTATTTAACCACCCCGTTTCGTTGCCGCGATCCGAGCACCCGGACGCCACGTCCCAACGCGAACGAGGATCGGGTCCCATCGGTTCGGTTGGGATCGCCCGTCCCGAGGAAAGCGCCGTTGAGTGGGAAGGGGGCCATCCGCCGGGCCGCGATCGGCCGATCAGGCCGAGAACGACTTCCCGCAGGAGCAGGTCTCCTTCGCGTTCGGGTTGTAGATCTTGAATCCAGACGCCTCGAGCCCGAGGAGATAGTCGACCTTGAGCCCCTCGAGCAGCGGGGCGCTCGAGCGGTCGACCACGACCCGCAGGTCCCCCTTTTCGTAGGCGACCTCATCTCCGGTCTCGGGCTTGTCGAACGTCATGCCGTAGGTGAGGCCTGAACAGCCTCCCCCTTGGACGTACAGCCGGAGCGCCGCCCCCGGCTTCCCGTCCTTCTGCATGATCTTGAGGACCTGATCGTACGCCGCCGGAGTGACCTCCACGTGAACCATCGTTCGACCCTCCTTCGGATTAACGAGCCTCGGGGTGCGTAAAAGGGTTTTCTCGATAGGTCACCCCAACGTAACCGAGCCGGCGCTCCTCTCTCCGTTCCTTCCCCCGGCTTCGCCATCCTCGAAACGCCAGCGCCCGTGCGTGGGCGCTCTTTTTCTATCAGGGGGTTGTCGGGCCGCCGATGTGCCGACTGTTCGGGCTGCTCGGGAGCGCCCCGACCCCGGCCGCCCAGTGGCTCGTCTCCTCCGATCGGTCGCTGCTGCGCCAGTCGAACGGCTCGAGCCGACAGCTTCAGGACGACGGCTGGGGGATCGCCTGGTTCGACGGGTCGGGAGAGCTCACCGTGGAGAAGGGGGTCGGGGGGGCCCATGCGTCGGGCGAGGTGGGCCGGTTCAAGGCGGCCGCCGATCGAGCCGTCGGTCCGGTCGTCCTCGCCCACCTCCGCAAGGCGAGCAACCCGATGCGGCTCCCGAAGGACCGCCTGATCGCCCTCGAGAACAGCCAGCCGTTCACGTACGGCCGGACGATGTTCGCCCACAATGGGTCGATCCTCCATCCCCGAGAGACCCGACCCCTCCTGGGACGCTACGAGCGCGAGGTCCGCGGCGTCAACGACAGCGAGGTGCTGTTCGCGCTCCTCCTGCGGAACCTCGACGAGACCCGGGAACCGGTGGCCGCCTACGCGAAGACGGTCGGCGACCTCTTCCAGGTCTGGCATCGGCTCGGCGC
>DASYZN010000200.1:0-1850 GCA_035946105.1 Thermoplasmata archaeon
GCCGCCTCCGCCGATCGAGAGGGCGAGGGCCATCAGGACCCAATAGTTCGGTCGGCGAGGTCGGTAGGCGCCACCCGGCGTCCCGGCGGTGGACATGCCGCGCGCATCCCGGATACTGGTTAAATACCTTTGTCAAAACGCCCTCGAAAGACCCCTTGGATACGCATGGGTGCGTGTCCGAGGCTCCGCTGGGGCCGACCCCGGGGAGCGCTTTCGCTTACGGGGTCGGTCCGGAGCTCATCCAAACCCCGATCCGCGAGGATCCGACGGCAGGGCCACCATCGCCGGCCAAGTAGGTCCTTGGACCATGGCATCGACTCCCCGAACGAGCCTCCGTTGGGAGCGCCGCGCTGGCCGTTCGACGCACGGAGGATTCCGAACGCCTCGGGAGCGACGTTGGACGTGCTGGGACCGAACACAGGCGCCATTTGTGTCCGGTGTATCCATGGAGCATGGCGAGCAAGACTATCGCCCTTGATTCGGAAGCGTACTCGGTGCTCGCGAAGGCCAAGCGGCCGGGAGAGACGTTCAGCCACGTCGTCAAGAGAATGCTTCGTCCTCGACGGCCCCTGACCGACATTGCGGGGGCCTGGAAGGATCTGCCGAACGCAACGATCGAGGAGATCCGTCACACGATCTGCCGGGGGAGAACCCTCGATCGCAAGGGGGAACTCGCGATCGTACGGCCCAAAGAGCCGTGATGCGGTTCTTCGATACCACGTTCGTATTGGACTCGTTGTCCGCGGATCGCCCGGTTGTGGAACGGGCCCGAGCGCCGCAGGAATCCCAGGAGCTCTCGGCCACCGCGGCTCCCTGCATTCCCGAGGTCATCCGAGGCGCGAAGAGGGCGGAGGAACCGGGGGGCGCCGCGGCCAAGGCGCTCATCGGGCCGCTCGAGGTCGTGCCCCTTACTACCGAATCGGCCTACCGGGCGGTTCCATTGGCGGCCGCCGCCCAAGACCGCGGAGGCGAAGTTCAACTGATCGATTGCTGGATCGCGGGAGTCCTCACGGAATCCGTGGGCATTCTACTCTCTCGGGATACCGACTTCTCGCGGATCCCCGGCTTGCTGTTCGAATCGTACTGATCAAGCGGATCCCGACCGGCGACCTAACTTCGCTCGGATTCCGCGGCAGCCTGAATCGAGAGGGGGAGGCTATTCTAGGAGCGAATCACCGAATCGACAGGTGGAGCGGTCCGGATGCCTGCGGGGAAGGTCTCGTCCCCCGTCGCCTTGTCCTGAGGCGGTCTCGCGCCGGCGGTGATCGAAATTCCTTCGAGCTGGCCTCCTCGCCTGAGTTGACTTCCTCCCGATCCCCCCGACTGATTAGGCGATCCCCTGCCACAAGCCAGCCTCCATCAAGATGGAAGGAACGCGTTGATCCAGTTGAGCGCCCGGTGGGATTTCGAGCCGTTCGATTGAGAGGATCCTCGGGCCCAGCGGAGCCGAGCTTGACCCTGGACTCGGGGGATCCTCTCGCCCTCGCTCCTCAAGAAGGAGCCCGGCGATCGCACCAGTTTCCGTGGGATCTGGCCACTCCACCGCTCTTCGTCGGAACTCACAGAAGGGAATGGGTTCTCCGAAGGGGTTGGCGGTCGGGCGGGGAGAACCCCGCCCGATCCTTCGCTCCTCTCCTAGTCCGACATCCCGTCGTTGTTCATGTCGGCCGGCGCCGGGGGTTCCTCCCACATCGCGTCCCCGTTCGGTAGCGGCGCCTCCTCGGGCATCGGCTCCTCGCCCACCGGCGCCGGCTCCTCCGATGGCGCCACCTCCGGCTCCATCGGTCGGGCGCTCCTCATCTTCGCCGCTCCGCCCCCTCCGCCGCCTCCGCGGCGCGACAGCACGAAGC
>DASYZN010000201.1:0-1874 GCA_035946105.1 Thermoplasmata archaeon
GTGGACGATCTTACCGCCGCGCCGGGCGGCCGTGCCCTTCCCCATGGTTCGGACCTCGGCCGACCTCTACGGGGATATGAAGACGACGCTGTCGCCCCTGACGAGGGTGACCCCCGGGCGGGGCGTCACCTCCTCCCCCACGACCTCCTCGGCCGCGGAGAGGACGAGGTTGAGGTGCTGGTCGTAGGCATCGAGCACGCCCCGGAAGGAGCGGCCGCCCTTGAGCTCGACCAGGACGCGCTTGTGCAGGCTCTGCTGGAGCATCTCGAGGGGTCGCATCGGCTGCGGAGTTCGGACCGAGGGCCGTTCGGTCATAACCGTTTGCGCCGAGAGCTGCCCGGGGGCTTCGGCCCGGAACGTCGGATGGCCCGGTCCAGTTCGGATCCGGCGGCCGTTTGAACGAACCGCCTCACCGCTCGGAGCACCCGGGCCCCACCGAGACGGCGGCGGGTCGACCGGACCTGCTCGAGCTGACCGCGCAGCCGCCGGACCAGAGCTGCGGTGGAGGCCCGGCCGTCCAGGACCCGGACCCGGCCCGGAAGGAGTGCCGGTAGCCACCCAAGCCAGAAGGTCCGTTCGATCGCCCCCGCCTGCGCATGACGTTCCCGCCACCGCGCGGGATGGCTCCCCGACGACCGGCGCACGCGAGAGTTCGCGGTCCGCGGCGGCGTATCGAGATAGACGTAGAGGTCGGCCACGCCCCATCGCACCTGGCGGCGCGCCGCCTCGGTACGACGGACGATCTCGAGCGCGACCGGTACGAGCGAAGGGTCGGCTCGGGCGAGGGCCGCCGTGTACAGTGCCGGTCCGAGAAAGTCCGTATCGCAGAGCACGTCACAACCTGTCGCTGCCGCCGCGATGGCTTCCTTCCACCGACGCCGGTCCTCCTCCAGGAGGCGGAGCTCCAGCCGGAGGAGCGCCCGCGGGGAACCGAAGGACAGCGAGGGGCGCGGCCGAAGCCGGTCCCAGGCCTCCTCGACGATCCGGATCTGGGGGCGCTCGCCCAGGGCGCGGAGGAGCGAGCTCTTGCCCGCTCCGCTCACCCCTTCGACGGCCACGACGAGGCCACGAGCGGCTCGACGCGCCACGCTCTCCTCCCCCGATGGGGTGGTCGGGAGCCCGACCGGCGCTATATGGAGACCCCCGGTCGACGCGCTGTGAGCGAGCCTTCGCCGGGGGAGGCGTCCGCGCGCGCTGCCCGCTACCATCCCCGGGTCCTGGAGGCCTCCGATGCCCGCGAGATCGCCCGGGAGCTCGAGCGGACCGGCTGCGAACCCGAGGGCGTCGGGATCATGACCCGTAAGGGGCGGACGGTGCTCCTCCGCCTGGACCACATCTCGCTCAAGGCCGCCCCGCTCCTCAAGCAGGAGCTGCTGGCGGTGGGAGCGGACTCGGCCCACGCGCGGGGTATCGCCGACCACTCGGTGACGGAGACGGAGGCCGTGCTCCTCGCCACGCCCGGCCAGTATCGGCGGGTCGTCGACAAGCTGCTGCGCCAGCCGTTCCATCTCAAGGAGGTCGCGCACGCCATCGAGGAGGCCCTCGCGCACTACGGAAGCCATCGGCTCCCCGTCGTCAAGGGGCTCCATCGCCCCATCCGATTGGGCGACGGCACCGGCGTCCTTGGAGTGGTCAACGTCACACCCGCTTCCTTCTCCGACGGGGGGCAGTTCCTCGCTCCGGCCCGCGCGCGGGCCCGGGCGCAGGAGATCGCCGCTCAGGGGGCGCGCATGGTCGATCTCGGCGCCGAGTCGACCCGGCCGGGCGCCGAGGAGCTCTCGGCCGAGAAGGAATGGGCCCGGCTGGGACCGGTGCTGGGCCCGCTCCATGCCGTCTCCACGATCCCGATCTCGGTGGACACTCGCCACGCCGAG
>DASYZN010000202.1:0-4856 GCA_035946105.1 Thermoplasmata archaeon
GATCTGGCACGCCAATGGGAACACCTGGTACCAGGAGCAGACGGGGCTCCTCGGCGCGAACAAGACCTATCCCTACGTCTACTCCCTCACGATCTCGAACAAGTCCACGAGCGGCTTCCCGAACTTCTTCGCCGGCGAGACCGTGACCTGGTGGATCTACATCGTCAACTACACCGCGACCTCGGGAGTCTACCGTGGGAACCTCAGCGTTCCGTTGAGCTACCGGGTCGCCGGTGCCTGGGCGTTCTCCCCCCACCCTGGAGCGGCCCAGTACGCGGGACCGAACGCGAGCGTCGGGGACCTCACCACCGCGCATTCCCCGCTGGTGCCGAACTGGAACGACACGGTCAACGTGACGATCGCCGTGACGTTCGCCGATCGAACGAACCGGTCCGCGATCAAGTCGGCGACCTTGTTCGTCGAGGACGTCCGCCGGGGGGTTCTGTTGGCCAACGCGACCCAGCTGCTCTTCCCCATCGCCTCCGCGGGTCTGGTCACCGGTACGGATCGATCGAACGTCACGATCCCGAGCGGTTTCACCCAGGTCGCCGGGGACCAGATCCTCTTCTGGGTCAGCGCGGTCGATACGGCGAACTACGAGACCAATTCCATCGTGCTCCCGGTCCAATCCTTCGTCGTGAACGGCAACGGTTCCTTCAGCTCCGGGGTCTTCGACGACGATCTGGCGGTCCACACGAGCCCCACGTCCGTCGGCCTCAACGGGACCTCGAACCCCCCGACGATCGGCCCCGGGGTCAACGTGACGGTGACCGTGTCGAGCCGAAGCCTCTCGACCTCGGTGCTCTCCGCCGAGATCCTCTACACCTTCAGCTACCTCTCCCTCAACGAGGTGACGACCGTGGTCCTCCCGATGTACCGATTGAACTCGACGAGCTTCCGGGGGATCATCCCGGGCATGCCCGTGAGCTCGAGCCTCAACTTCACGGTCCTGGTCCTCGACTTCGAGCACCACCTGGACCAATCGAGCCCGTTCGCCTATTCGACCCAGTCGCTGGACTCGTTCGTGACGATCCTCCCGCAGAATGAGTCGTTCTTCTATGTCTATGTCTACGACAACGCTTCCGCCACGTATCTTTCCGGCGTCGTGGTGCAGATCCACGGTCCGACCCCCGCCTACAACACGGTCGGCGTCACCCGGTTCGGCATCGCCTATCCGAACGCCACCGGGAACGACTTCGTCCCCCTGCTGCTCTCGGCGAACGTCACCTACAACGTGACCATCACCGGACTCTCCGTCACCGGCAGCGCCGGGGGCCACGACCTCTCGACCCTCGTTCTCGCCACGAACCCGATGGACGCCCGGCGGACGCTGTCCCACGGATCGGACTACATCGTCGTCCAGGAAGGCAACGCCGTCTACTTCTGGATGAACGGATCGATCTCCTCCACCGTCTTCGCCCCCAACGTCGGCTCCGGCGGGGTCGCCCAGATCGGGGCGACCGTCGGCCTGATCGGTTCCGTTGGGATGGCCCTCGTCACGTGGCGATGGGTCCAGCAGCTCCAGGCCCGCCGAAAGGCCGAAGAGAAGCGGGTGACGCTCTGATGAGGGCCCGATTCCACGCTCGGTTCGCGGCGGCCGTGGTCGTCGTGATCCTCGCGCTCATGGGCCTTTCCTCGTTCGCCGGCGCCATCGCCCCGAACCCGGCCGGTTTGAGCGGGGCGTCGGCGTCCCGGCCGGGCCCCGTTGGCGCCTCCGTTCCTAGTGGCCCCGGCACCTCGCCCTTGGTGGCCCCGTCGGCAGGTCACGCCGCCCTCTCGGCAGGGGCGCCATGGACCCCGGTGAACCGCCTGATGCCCAATTCGAACTCCCCGATCCCCCGGGCCATCACGCCCGACTGGAGCACCGGTGGGGCCTCGGGCTTCTTCAACGACGTCCAGGTCGCGTTCTCTGTCCCCGGTCAGGCCGCCGCGCCGAACATCCCGACGGTCCCGGCCGTCGGCAACGTCTCCCAGTACACCATCGGATTCTACATGAACATCACCACGGACGTTCCGATCACGGCGGCGTACGTCTACATCTGGGCGACCAACTGGCCCCAGCCGAACGTGGGCGCCCAGCCGATCCAGGGATTCGACCCGGCGAACTGGAACACCTCCGACCAGTTCCGGATGCAGATCGGCAAGAACCCGGACACCGCGTCCTGGTACTTCGATTGCTACAAGTACTTCTGGCCCGGATCGAACATCTCCTTCATCGTGAACGTGATCTCGGCGGCCTCGACCCCGAGCTCCATCTGGTCGAACGCTTCCCGCGAGGTCCAGGAGGGGTACTCGAGCGGCTACCTGACCTATCCGACCTGGGAGGTGTACGTGGAGGGACCGTTCGCCTCCCCCACCTTCGAGAACGACATCCGCGTCAGCACGACCCCTTCGGTCCTCACGAAGCCCGCGTTCGATCCGAACCCCAGCCAGACCCTCCAGATCACCATTGCCTCGTTCAACGCCTCCGGCGGACCCCCCAACCCGATCCCGAAGGCCGTCTGTTCCTACTCGGTGGTCTCCATCGTCCCCGGCGGGAAGACGGAGTCGGTCCAATACTCCTCCGATTTCGCGCCGGCCAATTCGACCGTGATGCAGCTCGTCACCCCGATCCAGCCGGAGCCCGGGGGGACCCAGATCGTCTTCAACATCTCCGCCTCCCTTCCGTGGTACGGGGGGACCGGACAGATCGACACGATCACGAGCCTCACCTATTCGTTCAACTTCACCACGCACGGGGGCTGGCAACAGCCGAACGCGCCCCTCGAGCAGAACGCCGTGCTTTCGAGCAACCCCGGGGTCATTCAGCCGGGCGTCGTCTCCTACCTGCCGACGGGGACCCGCGTGAACGTCACCGTGCACGAGCCCGTCCAGAACATCACCCTCTCCGCTTCGGAGATCGATTTCCTGTTCAACGACCGTGGGGCGACCTCCCAGGGGTCGCTGGCGATGACCCTCCCGAACCTGAACACCAGCTACGTGGTCCTCCCGGGCCTTCCCCCGGACAGCTCGCTCACCTTCTTCGTGATCACGAAGGACCTCTACGGGGACCCGGTCTCCTCCGGGAACTACACCTACGTGGAGAACGGGACCCCGAGCGTCGCCCCTCCCGTCGGCCAGGGGTACTTCTTCGTCGAGGTCTACGATGTCGCGAAGAACACCCTCGTGCGCGGGGTGACGTTCACGGTGGGCAATGCGACGTGGTCTCAGAATGCGAGCACCACCCGGCTCGGCTTCGGCTCGCTGCTCGCCTACACCTCCGATCAGTTCGTCTTCCTGAACGACGGGACCTACGTGATCTCGCTCACGGTCTTCGGATCGACGATCGTCCGTCCGATCCCCGTGAACTCGACGCAGCCCTACGCCGTCGTCTTCTACGTCTCTTCGAGTCCCGTCGCCCTCCAGACGTCGAGCCCGGTGCCGGCGATCTTCTCGATCGCCGGGGTCGCCGGCCTCGCCGGCGCCTTTGTCTGCTATTTCCCGATCATGCGATGGTTCAAGGAGCGGCGAGCGAAGGCCGAGGAAGAGCAACGACGGGTGACGCTGTGAGGCCGCTCGACCGATCGCCAACGGCGCCATCGACCCGATCCGACCGACCGATCCACCCCAAAGAAGGACGCAAGGAATGAACGCAGAACCGCCGCTGAAGCCGCGACCCAAGCCGACCGAAACCCCCATGGCGCCTGCCCCCCGCGCGGCGACCCCCCTCCCCCCGAGGCCCGCGGCGGCCGCTCCGGCCCCTCGCCCTTCGACGGGGGCGGCCCGTCCGGCGGCGGCCCCTCGCCCGACCCCTCGGCCCCCTGCCGTCCCCTCGGCGTCCACCTCGATCACCCCCGCGACCCGAACGAGCGTTCCGGCGCGCCGGCCGCCCCCCCGGGCCCCTACCAAGGCTCCGCCTTCGGCCCCTCCCCGCCGGGGCGGTCCGAAGCGGATGTACTGGGTGCTGCTGCTCGTCGGGATCATCCTCGCCGGCACGGGCGCCGGCCTCTTTGCGGCGTACGACCCGGCCGGCGGCGGCGGGATCGTCGGCGGACAGACGGCGAGCTCCTTCCTGACCCACGGCGGGGTCCGGGCGCTCTCCGGCAACCCGGCGATCACGGTCGAGCAGATCACGCAGAACTACCAGTCCGGGGACTCCGTCGCGATCAAGGACACGGTGAGCGCGGTCCAATACAACGCCACCACGGACACGACGAGCCTCACGTTCAGCTCGATCGCCTCGCAGCCCTCGAACAATCGGGGACCCCAGTCGACGCTCGCGGGGGGATTGTTCGGGACGGTGTCCGGTTCGGTCCCCTGGCTGAAGGGCGGGACGGTCGTGCTGATGATGTTCACCGTCGTCCGTGCCCAGCTCCCCGGTGGCCCGTACGGATCGACGAGCTACCTCACCCTGAACGCCGCCGCCGACGCGACGTTCAACGCGATCAACAACCCCGGACCGAGTGCCCGAGCGGTCGCGATCGGCCAGCAGTACCTGCAGCCGGACAACGCCCCGCTCGGCACGGCGACCTTCAATGGCCTCTTCCTCTTCATGCTCGTCTTAGGCGTCCTCTGCCTCGCCGCGGCGGTCCGCTTCGCCGACCGGATCGAGCGCTGGGTCGTCCGTCAGACGAAGGATCCGAAGCACCTCGTCGTCGGCCTCACCGGCGGCATGGCGATCCTCGCCGGGGTGTTCATGCCGTTCTACCCGTGGTGGATCGTCCTGTTCTTCGCCGCCGTCGTCATGCTCGTCGCCTGGAGGTTCCCCCAGCTCGCCCTCCTCGTCCTCGTCCTCCTGGTGACCCCTGAGGTCGCCTACCAGTCGGGGGCGCTCGGGGTGGTCTTCCTCTTCTCGGCGATCCCGGTCCTCTACGCCG
>DASYZN010000203.1:0-10877 GCA_035946105.1 Thermoplasmata archaeon
CGCTTGAGCTCGAGCTGTTCCGGGACCGCCTCGAGGATGAGGTCGGCGGAATCGACGCGGCGGAGCCCGATCGCGAGCTCGATGTTGCGGAGCGCCTCGGTCCGATCGGCGGCGCCGATCGCCCCGTGATCGACGGCGCCCGACAGCATCCGCTCGACGCCGGCCTGGCCCCGCCGGACGAGCTCCTCCGTCACGTCCTCCAGGGTGACGGCGAAGCCGTGCAGGGCGCATTCGGCGGCGATCCCGCCCCCCATGATCCCCGCCCCCAGGACGAAGACCCGCTCCCGGACGGAGCGACGGGGATCGCTCGGTCCTGCCGAGGGGTCGGCCGTCACGCCCGCCCCGAGACCGGTGGGACGATAACGGGGTGGCCCGGATCCCTCAGGAAGGCGCAGCTTCGGCAGACCGGATGGGAGCTCGGCTCCCCGCAGAGCGTGCAGGCCATCAGGGCCGCGGCCTCCGGTCGCGCCTTCAACAGCTCTTCGATCGCCTCGCGGGTCCTCAAGAGCGCCTGGCGGGTCCCGGGCCGCGCCGCCTCAAGCCTCCAGACGACCTCCCGGAACACGTTGCGCTCGGCCGCGCCGGCGTGCGGACACTCCGAGTGGTCGAACGGGAGTCCGAGCGTCCGCGCGTAGAGGTAGACCTCCCGCTCCGGCACGGTCGCGAGGGGGGCTAAACGGGGCACGAGGCCCGGCCGCCGGGTCGCGTGCGGGGACATCCGGCCGATCCGCTCCACCTCGCCCCGGGCGAGGTTCATCAGCACGGTCTGGGCGAGGTCGTCGAGGTTGAATCCGAGCACGAGCGCGTCGGCGCCGTGCGCCCGGGCCGCCCGGTTGAGGAGCCCGCGGCGCCACACCCCGCAGAACGAGCAGGGCGCCCGGCCCGCGAGGCGCTCGGCCGCCGCGTCGGTCGTGGTGCCGAGCTCCTCCCGAACGCTTCGGACCTCGTGCTCGATCCCGAGGCGGCCCGCGAGCTCGCCTGCGCGGGCCACGGAGGCCGATCGGTAGCCCGCGATCCCCTCGTCGATCGTGATCGCCACGAGCCGGACCCCCGGGCGGCGGGCGAAGTACCGATGGGTGAGTTCGAGGGCGGCGGAGGAGTCCTTGCCGCCGGAGAGCGCGACGGCGATCGTCCCCCGGGAGAACGACCGAAGTTGCCGGTGCCACTCCCGCCGGGCGCGGTCCCGGACGCTCTCGAGGAGGTGCCGCTCGCAGGCGTGGTCGTGGGCGTACGGGCGGTCCACGATCGCCTCGGAGAGGCAGGAATCGCATCGCACGGGGGTGGCAGGGGCGGCGCGGTACATGAACGGGCTCGAACGGGGTTCGAGTCAACGCATTCCTTAATTAGGGCCATCCCGGCCCAGCGTTACGCGATGGCTTCCGCCGTCGCATCGAGGGCCCGCGCGCTCTCCGGCCGCGTCCCCCGTCCCCTCGAGGCGGCCGACGGCGGGGGCGAGGCGCCGTTCGCCGTCGACGACGTCCTCGAGCGCTTCCAGCGGATCCTTAGGGCCCAGGAGCGGAGCCCGTGCACGGTGAAGCAGTACAGTCACATCGCCCGGACGTTCCTCGAGTACGCCCACAAGCCGCTCGACGACGTCACCCGCCGGGACCTGGAGGCGTTCCGGGAGCATCTCGTCCTCGAACGCCACTACGCGAAGAACTCGGTCTACACGACCGTCCGGGGGCTCACCTGCCTGTTCCGCAGCTTCGGCCTCGACGTGGCCGATCGGCTCGAGGCGCCCCGCCGACCGGCCCGCCTGCCCCACTACCTCTCCGAGGAGGAGACGCACCGCCTCTTCGAGGCCGTGAAGTCCTCCCCGAGGGACCACGCGATGCTCCACGTCCTCGCCTACGGGGGCCTGCGTGTCGGCGAGCTCTGCCACCTCGAGCTCGAGGACCTCGAGTTCGACCGCAACATCCTGCACGTCCGCTCCGGGAAGGGCGACAAGGACCGGGAGGTCGTCCTCGAGGAGAAGACCCGGGCCGTGGTCGACCGCTACCTCGCCGAACGGACCCTCGCCGGGGTCGAGAGCACCCGCCTCTTCCCGGTCCAGCCCGTGACGGTGGAGCGGATGGTCCGACGGGCAGCGAAGCTCGCCGGCATCCCCCAGCGGGTCACCCCCCACGTCCTCCGCCACACCCTGGCGACGGCGCTCCTCCGCCGGGGCTGCGACATCCGCTACATCCAGAAGCTCCTCGGCCACGCCTCGGTCGCCACGACCCAGATCTACACCCACGTCGATACGGCGGCGCTCCAGGACGCCTACGCCCGCGCGAAGCCCCAGTATTAACGGGGTCCCGCCTCCCCCGCTCGGATGGACCCGCCCCCCGACGTGTTGGTGCTGGGCGCCGGCATCGCGGGGTGCTCGCTCGCCTACCACCTGACCCGCCGGGGGATCCGGCCGCTCGTCTACGATCCGAGGACCCCGTCCGCCGGGGCCACCGGCCGCTCCGCCGGGGTGCTCACCGAGCAGCTCTGGGACCCCTGGGACGTCGAGGTCGCCCGGGAGACCCGGCGGGAGTACGCCGACCTCTCCCGCGGGTTCGAGCGGGCGGCGTACCGGCAGAACGGCTTCGTCCGGATCGCTTCCGATCCCGTCGCCGTCCAGCTCCTCGACGACGCGGTCGGCCGATGGCGGGGCTGGGGGGTCGAGGTCGAGGAGCTTACGGAGGCCGATCTGGATCGGCGGCTGCCGTGGGGGGAGTTCCACGACGTGGGCCGAGCGGTCTTCTCCCCGCACGACGCGATCGTGGACCCGGGCGCCGTCGCCGCGATCTACGCGGAGGGGGCCCGAAAGGCCGGAGCGACGTTCGACTTCGGCCGCCCGATGAGCCGGCTCAGGCCGCTAGAGGAGGGCTGGGAGATCGAGACGCCGACGGGGACGCTCTCGGGGCGAAGCCTCGTCGTCGCCGCGGGGGCCTGGTCGAAGGCGATCCTCCGGGGGATCGACCATCCGATGCCGCTCGCCCCGTACCGCACCCAGGCGGCCGTCCTGAGGGTCCCGGGGGCGCTCGGGGAGGAGTTCCCGACCGTCCACGAGCTCGACTCCGACGTCTACGTCCGTCCCGAGTCCGAGGGTCGCATCCTCGCCGGCGACGGGACGGAGGAGACGGAGTCCGACCCGGAACGCTTCCCCCCGCACGCCGACCAGCCGTTCCTCGAGCACCTCGCCGCCACCCTGAGCCGCCGGTTCCCCGGCTGGAGGGAGAGCGAGGTCGCCGGATCGTGGGCCGGCGTCTGCACGGCGACGCCGGACCGCCGACCGATCGTGGGGTCGCTCGGAGGGTCCCCGCCGCTCTTCGTCCTGACGGGCTTCAACGGCTTCGGCGTCATGCGGGCCGGCGGGATCGCTCGGAGGCTCGCCGATCTGATCGCCGCCCTGCCGTCCGCGGAGGAGTCGCTCGCCCCCGTCGCCCCGGGCCGCTTCCGGGGATCGATCGGGGGGTTCCGCCCGAGGCCCGGGTTCACCGTGGAGGGGGGAGATGACCCTCGCTACTGACGCCGTCGGGATCGCCCGTGCCGGGATCGCCGCCGTCGACCCGCGACGCCGGGTCGCGGAGGTCCTCCGCAAGGGGGTCGACGCCCTGGCCGGGGTCGGAGGGACCCGGGGGGCTCGGCGATCGGACCCCCTGAAGGTCTTCGCCTTCGGCAAGGCCGCCGAGGCGATGGTGCTGGGGGCCCGCGACGCCCTCGGCGACCGGATCGTCGGGGGAGTGCTGGTCGTGCGGGACCGACCCCGCCGGCCGATCCCGGGGTTCGAGATCCACGTGGGGGAGCACCCGGTCCCGGGGCCCGGCAGCTTCCGGGCCGGACAGGCGATGGAGCGCGCGGTCCGCGCGATCGGGCCCGGGGAGCGCGTCCTCTTCCTCGTGTCCGGGGGATCGTCCTCACTCCTGGAGCTCCCGGCGACAGGGCTCCGTGGTTCGGATCTCGCCCGGACGGACGCCCTCCTCCTCGGCTCCGGCGCCCCGATCGGGGCGACGAACGTCCTCCGACGCCATCTCTCCGCGATCAAGGGGGGTCGGCTCGCCGAGGCGACCCGGGCGAGGGTCGGGGTCACCCTCGCCATCTCCGACGTCCTCGGAGACCGGCCCTGGGATATCGGCTCGGGGCCGACCGTGGCCGACCCCACGACCTACGTGGAGGCCCTCGATGCGGCCCGGACGTACCGGATCCTGGATCGCCTGCCGAAGGCCGTCCGAGGGCATCTCGAGCGCGGGGTCCGGGGGCTCCTCGACGAGACGCCGAAGCCCGGACGGTCGGGCGCGGATCGATTCCCGTTCCACCTGGTCGCCTCGAACGCGATCGCCGTGTCCGCGAGCGTCGCCGAGGCGGGGCGTCGGGGCTACCGGGCCCATCGGCTCCCGGTCCCGATCACAGGAGAGGCCGCCGACGTCGGCCGATGGTTCGGCGGGGTCCTCGCCGCCCTCTCCACGGGCCCCCCGATCGGGCCCTTCGCCCTCGTCGGAGGAGGCGAGACGACCGTCACCCTCTCCGAGCGGCCCGGGGTCGGCGGACGGAACCAGGAGCTCGCCCTGGCCGCGGTGGGCGCCCTCGCCGGGGTCGAAGGGGTCGCCTGCCTATCGGTGGGGACCGACGGGATCGACGGCCGTACCCGGGCGGCCGGGGCCGTCGTGACGGGGAGGACAGCAGAGGACGCCGCCCATCGAGGCGTCGATCTCGCTCAGGCGCTCGCTCGGCACGATAGCCATCCCACCCTCGCCCGCCTGGGGGCGCTCGTCGTCACCGGGCCGACCGGCACGAACGTCAGCGACCTTTTCGTCGGGCTCGGGGGCGGCCCGCCGGCTCCCGCCCGGACGAGTAGGGGAAGTAGCCCACCTCGGAGGGTCGCGCGCGCGAGTCGACGTAGACGCTCTTGAGGGCGAGGTAGTCCTCGACCCCCTGCAGGCTCCCCTCCCCGCCGAGCCCGCTCTCCCGGAGGCCGGCGTGGTAGCCCTGCGGACTCTCCGGGCCGGCCCGGTTGATGTACGTCTCCCCGAACCGCAGGCCTCGGACGGCCCGCTCGGCCCGCGAGGCGCTCTCGGTGAAGACGTAGCTCGAGAGGCCGAACCGGCTCGCGTTGGCCCGGGCGATCGCCTCGTCAAAGTCGGTGTATCGAAGGACCGGCAGCACCGGGCCGAAGATCTCCTCCCGCGCGATCCGGTCGCGATCGCCGACCTCGGTGAGGACGGTCGGCAGGTAGAACGCCCCGCGGGCGAGCCGTCCGGTCGAGGGTCGTCGACCGCCCACGATCGCCTTGGCCCCGGCCTCGACCGCCGACGTGACATCCTTAGCGACCGCGTCCCGGGCCGGGGCCGAGTAGAGCGGTCCGAGATCGACCCCGGGCGCCGAGCCGGGCCCCACCCTAAGCGACTCGACCAGCCGACGGAGCTTGCCGACGAACGCCGATTCGACCGACTCGGGGACGTAGGCGCGCTCGGCGGCGATGCACGATTGGCCGGCGTTCCAGAACCGGGCGAAGACCGTCGCCCGGGCGGCCCGGGCGAGGTCGGCGTCGTCGGCGACGAGGACCGGCGCCTTGCCGCCGAGCTCCAAAAGGCACTTCACGACCCGGGGGGCGGCCGTCTTGAGGACCTCGATCCCGCTCTCCGTCGACCCGGTCAGGGTCACCGTCGAGCAGGCGGGGTGGGTGAGGAGCGCCTTCGAGAGCTCGGCCCCCGGCCCGGTGACGACGTTCAGCACCCCGTCGGGGAGGCCGGCCTCGCCGACGGCGCGGGCGATCAGGAGCGCGCTCAGCGGCGTAGCGCTCGACGGCTTCAGGACGACCGTGTTCCCGCCGACGAGCGCCGGTGCGATCTTCCGGGTGACCGTCGCCGCGGGGAAGTTCCACGGGGTGATGGCGACCACGACGCCGCGGGGGAGCCAGACGAGGCGGAGCGTGTCGCCGAGGGGAAGGCCCGAGACCTCGCGGCTCGTGAGGGTCTCGCCGTAGTTCGCGTAGTAGTCGAAGTTCGCGACCGCGCCGGCGACCTCGCCCCGGGCTTCGTAGAGCACCTTGCCCATCTCGAGCGTGACGAGGTGCGCGAGCTCCTCGGAAAAGCCCCGGAGCCGCTCGGCCGCCTTCCGGAGCAGGGCCGCCCGGGTCCGCCCGCCGAGCGCCTCCCACCCGGGCTGGGCCCGCGCGGCCGAGTCCATCGCGGCCCGGGCGTCCTCGGCCGTGGCGCGGACCGACGATCCCACCGTTCGCCCGGTCGCGGGGTCGACGACGGGGAACCTCGGTCGGCCCTTCGGGGAGTGGAACCGGTTGTCGAGGAAGAGGCCGGGGGCGAACGGGTTCATGCCGCCATAGAGGGGGGCGCGAACTTTACGGCTCGCCCTTCGCCGGGCTCGCCTTCAGGCGGTCGAGCTTCTCGAGGAACTCGACGCCCTCCCCGGTGGTCATCGGCCGTCCGTCCTCGCGGGCGAGCGGGAGGCCGGCGGAGGCGCAGGCCGCCTCGGGGGTGGCCCCGGTGAGCAGGGCGCGGATCGCCACGACCTCCCGCTCGCTCAACGACATCGAATGGAGGGAGAGCTCTTCGAACGCCTCGTAGGCGACCGGGGCGACGGCGCGGGCGATCGCCGCCATCTCCGCCGCGTAGCGCCGGATCTCCTCCTGGGCGTGCGGGTCGAGCCGGAGCTGAAGGAAGTGGAACAGGTTCCAGAGGTCGATCTTCCAGTACCACTCGGTATAGTAGGCGAGCGGAAGGAGGAGGCGCGCGGTCTCCCGGGCGACCCCGGCGTCGAGGGCGCGCCGGTAGGCCTCGTAGGCGTCGTGGGAGACGCGCTCGAGGTCCGTGCGGAACCGTTCGGAGACTCCGTCGGGCAGGGCCTCGTCCCGGCCCTGCCGGTTGCGGGTCGACTGGCGGCGGACGTCGATCGCCTCCGGGAGGTCGAACTCGTCCGGGACGACGGAGTAGCGGGCGCTCACCTCGTTCAGGTTCGCCGTCCGATGCCTCACCATCTGGCGGGCGACGTAGATCGGCAGCCGGATCAGGAACTTGATCTCGACCATCTCGAACGGCGTCGTGTGGCGGTGGCGCATCAGGTAGCGGATGAGGCCGCGATCGTCCCGCAGGCTCTTCGTGCCGGGGCCATAGGAGACCCGGGCGGCCTGGACGATCGCGGCGTCGTTGCCCATGTAGTCGACGAGCACGACGTAGCCGTGGCGGAGGACCGGGCGCTTCACCCCGAGGAGCCGATCGGCCTCGGGGCTGCTCGGCCTCGGCAGGCCCGATCCGGCGGCCATCGGAGCGCGACGGGCCCCCGACGGATTAAACGGTAGGGGAGGGGTCCTACCCGCTCCGCTCCCGACGCCAACGCTTTTCCTCACCGTCCTTGCTGGTCGTCGGGGGGGGATGGGATGGCTCGGATCTTCGTCGGCGTCGCCTGGCCGTACGCCAACGGGCCGTTCCACATGGGCCACCTCGCCGGGGCGTATCTGCCCGGGGACGCCTTCGCCCGGTTCCATCGGCTGCGGGGCGACGAGGTCCTCCTGGTCTCGGGCTCCGACATGCACGGGACCCCGATCCTCGTCCGGGCGGAGAAGGAGGGGACGACCCCGGAGGCGATCGCCCGGCGCTTCGACGAGATCAACCGGGCGGCGTTCGAGCGGCTCGGGTTCTCCTTCGACCGGTTCACGGAGACCCACACGATCGTCCACGAGCGGACGGTCCAGGAGCTCTTCCTCAAGCTGCTCGAGGGAGGGTTCGTCGATCGGAGGACCGAGGAGAACGCCTATTGCGCCGCCCACGGCCGATTCCTCCCGGACCGCTACCTCGTGGGGACCTGTCCGCACTGCGGGTTCCAAGAGGCGCGGGGCGACGAGTGCCCCCGCTGCGGCCGCGCCCTTGGGCCACGCGAGCTCGGGCTCCCTCGCTGCCTGTTGGACGGCTCGACGGCCACGTTCCGGCCGTCGGAGCACTTCTTCCTACGGCTCGACAAGCTCTCCGAACCGATCGCCCGATTCCGCCGCGAGCGACCTCACCTGAGGCCGAACGTCGCCAACATCACAGACAACTTCCTTCGGGAGGGCCTTCGGCCGACGCCGATCACCCGCGACCTCGATTGGGGGGTCCCGATCCCGCTCGAGGGATACGGGACCAAGCGGTTCTACGTCTGGTTCGACGCGCTGATCGGCTACCTCTCCGCCTCGAAGGAGTGGGCGATCCGCGCCGGTCGCCCCGACGCCTGGAGGCGCTACTGGTCCCCGGCCGAACGGGTCCGCCACTACTACTTCATCGGCAAGGACAACATCTTCCACCACGCCGTCCTGTGGCCCGGCCTCTTGTCGGGGGTCGGGGACCTCCCGCTCCCCTACGACATCCCGGCGAACGAGTGGCTCGTCGTCGGGGGACAGAAGCTCGCGAAGTCGGACGGTCCCGAGCGCGACGCCACGATCCCCGCCCTCCTCGAGCGGTTCCCGCCGGATCAGATCCGGTTCTACGCCGCCCTGCTGGCGCCGCAGAACCACGACACGGAGTTCGACTGGGAGGAGTTCCAGCGCGTCCACGATGAGATCCTCGCGAACCAGTACGGCAACCTCGTCCAGCGGGTCCTCTCCCTCATCCGGGACCGGGAGGGGGGGCGGATCCCCGGGACCGGGGGTTCGGACGAGGCCGACGCGGATCGGGCGGTCGGCGAACGGATCCGCTTGGCCCACGAGGAGATCACCGAGGCGTTCGAGCACGCCCGGCTCAAGGAGGCCCTCGGGCGGACCCTCGAGGTCGTCCGCGAGGCGAACCGCCGCTTCCACGACGCGAAGCCCTGGTCGGCGTCCGACGTCGACCGCCGCCGGGCGATCCGCGAGGCGGTGTGGGCCGTGTCGGCGAGCGCCGTCTGGCTCGCCCCATTCCTCCCGTTCTCTTCTGACCAGGTCTTCCGGATGCTCGGCCACGCCGACGGCCCCGGACCAGGCGATTGGGAACGGGTCCTTTCGAGCCCCGAGGCGGGCCTGGCCTTGGGCGAGCTCCGACCGCTCTTCCCGAAGCCGCCGAAGGCGAAGCCGACCTCGGCCGCTCCCGCGCGGGGTGGGCCGAAGGCCGAACCCGTCGCGAAACGAACGGGTCCCGTGCCGCTCGACATCCGGGCGGCGCTCGTCACCGAGGCCGCGCCGCATCCGTCGGCCGACCGCCTCTACGTGGTCTCGATCGACGACGGCAGCGGGACGCCCCGCCAGGTCGTCGCCGGACTGCGTCCGTTCTACCGGGTCGACGAACTTCGGGGCCGGAGGGTGGCGCTCCTCGCGAATCTCCGTCCGAGGACGATCCGCTCTATCGAGAGCCGGGGGATGCTTCTCGCCGCCGAATCGGACGGCCGGCCGTTCCTGCTCGAACCGCCGAAAGGTTCGCCGCTCGGGGCGGGGACCTGGGCCTCCGAGGGACCGGCCCCGACGATCGAGCACGCCGAGTTCCTCGAGGTGCCCCTCGCGGTGGGGCGGGTCCTCGAGAGTACGGGCGGACTCGCCCGTGTGGACCTCGGAGCGCGAACCGTCGAGGTGCCGGGACTCTGGGTCGTCGGCGAGTTGGTCGTGGTCCGGGGAGACCCCGCCACGGGGACACCGGCCGAGGTCGTGGCCTTCGGCTCGGACGGCCCCCTTTCCGCCCCCGCCTCAGCCCAGGCCGGGGCGAATGTCCGATGACCGGGGAACTTCGGATCGACCTCCATCTCCATTCCCGCCATTCGAAGGACGGCCGGATGTCCCTCGCCGAGGCGCTCGAGGGACTGCGCGCGACGGGCCTTGACGGATTCGCGCTCACCGACCACAACTCGATCGCGGGGCACGCCGAGCTCGCCCGACTGGCCCAGGAGAACCCGCGCTACCACCTGATCCCCGGGGTCGAGGTAAGCACCCGGGAGGGTCACCTGCTCGTCTACGGAGCGAAGGCGCTGCCTCCCCGCGATCGGTCCCTCTCGGAGACCCTCGAGTGGGTCCGCGCCGCCGGTGGCGTCCCCGTCCTGGCCCACCCGTTCCGATGGGTCCACGGGGCCGGACAGTCTGCCACGGGTTCCGCCGCGGTGCCCGCGATCGAGACGCTGAATGGCCACGGTACCCGGTTCACGAACGATCGGGCGGCCGCGGCGGCCGCGGCCCGTGGGCTCGGACGGACCGGGGGGAGCGACGCGCACGTTCCCCGCGACATCGGACGGGCGTTCACGGAGTTCCCCGATCCGACCTCGTCCGTCGAGGGATTGCTCTCCCAAATCGCCCAGGGGGCGACGAGGGCCGGCGGTCGACCCGTCGGATACTGGGAGGCCGTCGAACTAAGCCTCGGGACGGCCGGCCGTCGGCTCGCGAGGGGAATGCGGCCGATCTAGGCCCGATCGGGGGCCTTCGCCGATCCCGGGCCGCTGGGCCGGAGGCCGAGGGTAGTCGACTACAGGAGGGACCCGCTGAGGGCGAGCCACACCGTGGCCGCGATCCCTCCGGAGATCGCGGTGCCCCCGATCACCCGGGCCAACCCATCCCCCCGACCCCAGAGCTTCTCAGCGAGGACCAGCGCGGAGAACCCGCCCATCCATAGGAGGCTCATCGAACCCGTGACGAAGACGACCAGCATGAGGACCCAGCAGCATCCGAGGCAGAACAGGCCGTGGGCGAACCCCATCCGAACGGCGCCCCGCCGCCCCGTCCGCCAGTGCTCAAGGACGAAGCCGACCGGCGTCCGGCAGGTTGAGAGGCAGTAGGTCTTCCAGGAGGAGAACTGGTAGACGCCGGCGGCGATCAAGAGGAGGCCCGGGATCAGGAGGCCGATCCCGGAGAATGCCGACATCCATCCGAGGGCGAGGAGGACAACGAGCGCTGAGGCGGTGAAGGCGATCCACAGGAGGAGGTACGCTGCGGCGAATAGCGAGGCCCGGACCACCCCCTCCCGCGGGGT
>DASYZN010000204.1:0-2081 GCA_035946105.1 Thermoplasmata archaeon
TCTTCGAGACGCTGCCCGAGTTCGCCACGCCGGAAGCGATCGCCCCCTTGCGCTCGGCGTTCGACGGCGAGCTCGAGATCGCGCTCGGCCTCGAATCCGCCGACCCCGAGATCCTGCGCCGGTTCGTGAACAAGGGGGCTCCCCCGTCCGAGTACTTCCAGGCGGCGGATCGGATCCGGGGGGCGGGGGCGCTCTCGAAGGCCTACCTGTTGCTGAAGCCGCCGTATCTGACGGAGGAGGAATCGGTCGAGGACGTCGTCGATTCCATCGAACGGGCCTCCCCCCACTTCGACGCCCTGTCGGTCAATCCGGTGCACATCCAGGGCGGGACCGTGGTCGAGTGGCTCTACGATCGGCACCGCTACCGGCCGCCGTGGCTCTGGAGCCTCGTCGAATCGATCGCCCGAGGCGCCAAGGTGCGGGGCCAAGCCCGCCTCGTCACCTTCCCGACCGCCGGAGGCCGGCCGCGCGGTCCCCACAACTGCGGGAAATGCGATCGGTCGGTCCTCGCCGCGCTCGAAGAGGCCTCCCTGAGCCAGTCGTTCGGGGGGCTCGACGGCCTCGATTGCCCCTGCCGGGCCCGCTACGCTCGCCAGCGGGGGCTCGAAGGGCTCGGGGTCGAGGCGTGAGCGGGGCCCTGGTCCCCCACCTCCCCGCCTACGCCCGGGAGGCCCTGACGCAGTTCCTCGCCCGGCACGCGGTCGGCACGAAGGGCGTCGTCGTCGGCCTCTCGGGCGGGATCGATTCGGCGGTGGTCGCCCGGCTCGCCAAGGACGCGCTCGGGCCGGAGCGGGTCCTCACGGTCCTGCTCCCGGACGAGGGCCCCTCGCGGCGTCTCGTCGAGGAATCGGAGGGCTACGCTAGGGTCCTCGGGGTCCGTTCCCGCCTCGTCCCGATCCAGGGGATCGTCGACGCGGCCCGGGCGGCCCTCGCGCCGTTCGACGACCCGACGGGCCTCGGGAACCTCTCCGCCCGGGTCCGGATGATGGTCCTCTACGGGATCGCCCGGGAGACCGGTTGCCTCGTCGCCGGGACGGGCAACAAGTCCGAGCTCCTCCTCGGCTACTTCACGAAGCACGGCGACGGCGGCGTCGACCTCTTGCCGATCGGCGACCTCTACAAGACCGAGGTCTTCGAGCTCGCCGAGACCCTCGGGCTGCCCGAGGCGGTTCGCCGCCGGGTCCCGACCGCGGGATTCTGGGAGGGGCAGACCGACGAAGGGGAGCTCGGCCTCGAGTATCGATCGCTCGACCGGATCCTGAAGGGGATCGAGGCGCTGCGGTCCGACGGGGAGATCGTCGCCCTGACGGGGCTTCCTGAGGCGGCGGTCCGGACGGTGCGGGCCCGCGTGCTCGCCTTCCGGCACAAGCGTCGCCTTCCTCCGATCCCGAAGCTCGGGCTTCGGACCGTCGGGATCGACTGGCGGGACTGAGCCCGGTCGAGCGTCCCTCGGAAGCCTGGATCCCTCGACCCGACCGAACGCGCCCAGCCGGCATCGTTTTAGCGCCCCCGCCTTGGCAGGACCGCACGGTGGGCCCGACCGGCCTCCGTCGGCACCCTCGGGGAACGGATGGATCGGGCGACGTACCAACGGCTCTTCGAGACCCTGCAGCGCCCCGAGGACATCGCCCGGATCGCCCGGTCGGAGGGGTTCGACGAGGAGCTCCTCTTCGTGATCTACACCCATCGGGTCACCCGGGACGCGACCCGCCGGTTCTACGTCGTCAAACGGCAGGCCCCGAAGCTGGCCCACCAGTGGCGCCGCGGGAGGACCCTCCACGACCTCGCGCTCGAGTGGCGGTTCCCGCCGGTCCTGATGGGACAGGTCCTCCTCGGCGAACTCGGCCTCCCGAGGAAGAAGGTCTGGGGGGCCTTCCTGGACCCCGAGACGGCGCCGGACGACCGCCTGAGGGCGGAGGTCCGGGAGCTCCTGGTCCACGATCCGATCTACTCCCCGAAGGGGATGGAGCTCCAGCGGGAGCGCGGCCGCCGGGGCGAGGAGCGCCTCGGGACATGGCTCGACGCCCACGGGATCGGCTACCGGACGGAGAAGGACCTCCGGGGGAAGTACCAGAAGACCC
>DASYZN010000205.1:0-9089 GCA_035946105.1 Thermoplasmata archaeon
CCTACACCTCCGGCGGCCACACCTTCGCCAACAACTCCACCCACTACAACCTCCTCTCCACCATCGAGTGGCTCCTCGGACTCGGCGGCACCGGCAACAACGACAGCACCTCCGGATTCCCCGCCATGAAGGCCCTGTTCCGCTTTCCCGCCGCGTCGACCTACACCTTGAGCGGACGGGTCTCCGAGGCGGCGACCGGGCGGCCGATCTCGGGGGCGACTGTCGCCGCCTTTAACGGCTCGACGACGACCACGGATTCCGCGGGAGACTACACTGAAACCTTGTCGAACGGGACCTACGCGGTGACGGCGAGCGCGAGCGGGTTCGCGGCGCAGACTCGCTCGGTCGCCATCTCGGGCTCGGCGGTGAGACAGGACTTTGCCCTGGCCGCTTCGTCGGTCCCCCCACCGACGTACCGGCTGCAGGGCACCGTCGAATCCCGTTCCGATGCCTCGCCGATCGGGGGAGCCTCCATCGGCGTGCTCGGCGGGCCCAGCATGACCACCGGCGGGAACGGAACGTTCTCGTTCGATGTGCCGAACGGAAGCTACACCCTCGTCACCGGGGCCCCGGGCTGGGCCCGAGCGATGCAAAGCGTGACGGTCGCGGGCGGGGCGGTCAACGTGGTCGTCCTCCTCACCCGGTTCGCGTGGACGCTCGACGGGGTGGTCTCGGACGCCGGGACCGGTCAGGCGATCATCGGAGCGCGGGTCTCGGCGACGGGAGCGACACTCAGCGCCCCGATCTCTTCGGTCTCCAACGTCAGCGGGGGGTATCTCCTCCGCCTCCCGAACGGAACGTACACCCTCGACCTCGTCGCGGTGGGGTATGCGAATCGCACGGTAACCCAGGTCATCTCGGGAGCCTCCATCGGTGCGAACCTCGACCTGAGCGCGTTGAGCAGCGTCGCCCGGTTCGAGCTGTCGGGCTCGGTGAGGTTCCCGGGCAACGGGAGCCCCGCCCCGGGGATCGAGATCGAGGTCGCCCCCGCAACGGCGTCGGTCACCGACGCCTCCGGGGAGTTTTCGGTCCTGCTGCCGAACGGCAGCTACGAGGTCTCGGTCCACGCGGGGGGCTGGCGAGCCAGTGCGCGGTCCGTGGCGATCGCCGGCGGACCCGCGACCCTCGCTCTGACCCTCGAGCCGTTCACCTACGAGATCACCGGGGTGGTCCGGTTCGTCAGCGGCGTTCCGGCCGCCCGCGTCGACGTGACGACCGAGCCCTTGATGGCCTCGGCCTCCACCTCCGGGGACGGCTCGTTTGCCTTGGCCCTCCCGAACGGCACGTTCGTCCTGCTCGTTACCGGATCCGGCATCCGATCGACGTCCCTTCCGCTCGTGGTATCGGGGGCGCCCGAGGTGCTCGACGTGAACGTCACTGCAGCGTCCTCGGGGGGATCGTCCTCCGGGGGTGCCCCCTGGGGGTCTCCTGACCTCGCGGGGTCTCCGATGCTCCTCTGGGCCTTCCTTGGGGTCGTTGGCTCGGGGGCCGGTCTCGGCATCTTGGCCGGGGTTCGCTGGGTCCAGGGTCGGGAGCCGTAGGGCGTCCGGTGGGCGTCTCGACCCCCGCCGGGGGCCGCCCGGCCCCCCGGTCGCGAAGGCCATTCACCCGACAGACCATCGCGTGGGGGCGTCGCCCGTTGATCCGGGGCCGTTACCTTCGTAGCCCGCCCTATCGTGTGCGTAACGAACGGACTTTGAGCCACGATCCCCCCGGGGGACATCATGCCGGTCGCGCGCGAGAACCCCTCCCGACGCGGCGGAACGGCCTCGGGGCCGGGGGAGAGAGCAGAGCGCCGACCGTGGCGGCGACCACCCGCCCCCTCAAGCGGATCGGCCCACCGATCCGGAGATGCTCGGAATGCCCTTGGCGTCTGAGGTGGGACCGGCTGCCGGTCCGACCCCATCGGGGGAGGTCGACCGGAGATCGATCGGATCGGTAGGCCGTGGCACCGCCATCATGGTCGCCGGAACGGCGTGCCTGTTCCTGTTCACCTTCGCCTCCCGAATCCTCCTGGCCCGGTCGATCTCCGCCGTGGCTTGGGGAGAGTTCTCTCTCGGCGTGGCCGTCATCGGCCTCGCCTCGGTCGTGGCCCTCCTCGGCCTCGACCAGGCGACGGCCCGCATGCTCTCCTTCGAGCGCGACCCCGCCGCCCGTCGGGCGATCGCCGTCAAGGGGATCGTCCTCGCGGCGTCCACCGGCGGGATCGCCTCCCTGGCCGTCTTCCTGCTCGCGCCGTTCCTCGCCGGGGTCTTCCGGGCCCCGGATTACGTCTGGCTCCTCCAACTGTTGGCGTTCTCGCTCGGCTTCTCCGTCATGAGCCTGATGCTGGCGGCGCTCTTCCAGGGGCTCGAGGACGCTCGGCCGAACGCAGTCTTCAACCAGACCCTGGCCCCCGGGCTCTTCGTCGGGTTCGTGGCCCTCGCCCTGCTCGTCCACCTCGGGTTCGTCTGGATCATCGCCGGCTACGTCCTCTCGAACGGGATCGCCTTCTTCGCCTTCGCGATCTACGCCATCCGACGCCTGCCCACCCACGTTCCGCGCGTGCCGGGGATCCTGCCGAAGGTTCCCCAATTGTGGACCTTCGCCGCCGCCCTCTGGGGCGTCGGCACCCTCTACTACGTCACCGCGTTCATCGACACCCTCATCCTCGGCCTCTACCGGCCGATCGTCGTCGTCGGGGTCTATGCCGCCGGAATCACGCTGACCCGGGTGCTGCTGGTCGGCAACAACGCGCTGACGTTCATCTATCTGCCCGTCGCCGCGCGCCTCGCCCGCGACCGAGAGCACGCGACGATCCGGACGACGTACCTCGTCGGCACGCGATGGATCGTCCTCCTCACGATGCCCGCGGCCCTCGTCTTCTGCCTCCTTCCCGGCCAGTCCCTCGCCGCGATCTTCGGTCCCGGATTCGGCTCGGGGGCGCCCGCGCTGTCTGTGCTCGCGGCCGCGGCCTTCCTCTCGATCGTGCTGGGCCCGGCGAACGCAAGCCTCGCCGGGCTGGGGGAGACCCGCTGGCTCCTGCTCTCGACCGTCGTTTCCGGCACGGTCAACGTGGCGCTCAGCGTGGTCTGGATCCCTTCGTTCGGGCTCCTGGGGGCGGCCGCCGCCTGGAGCGTCGCCCGGATCGCCTACCCGAGCGTCGCCGCCCTCCGTCTCCATCGGGCGTATCGAGTTTCGGCCGGGCACGGCGCCCTCCTCAAGCCGGTCGCCTGGACCCTTGCCCTGGCCGGACCCCTCGATGCCGCCTGGGCGCTCCACGGGGCGCCCCCGTGGTCGATCTTCCCCCTCTACCTCGCCGGTCTGACGATCTTCGTCGTCGGACTCGTGGCGACCCGAAGCCTCCTACCGGGGGACACCCTGGCCGTCCGCTCGGTCGCGGCGATCGTGCGCCGAACCCTTCCGAGGACGACGGACCGGCTCGCGCGTCGGTTCGGAGGACTCTTCCCCCACCTCCCCCCCCCCGAACGGGGACGGGGGCGCCTCCCCCCTTCGACCGCTAGACCGGACCGGAGCTGGCCTCGGCGGGTGGAGGGAGCGGCCGGCGGGCATGGGAGGGGGTCGGGCTCCCCGATTGGAGGAGCTCTCCGAGGGCGCTCCCCTCCGGCGCGGTCTGTCGAAGCACCTCGAGCAGGAGCGGAACGAGGCGAGGACGCAGCGACGGATCGCGTAGGGCGAACTCGAGGTTCGTCGTCACCCAGAGACAGCGATCCCCGATGTCGTATCGGGTCCCCTGAAAGGTCGAGGCGTAGACCGGCCGGCGTTCCGACAGGATCTGCAGGGCGTCCGTGATCTGGATCTCGCCATGGAATCCCGGCGGGGTCTCGTCGATCGCCGGGTAGATGTCCGAGGTCAGTACGTAGGCGCCCGTGATCCCGAGTCGGCTCGCCGTGTCGCGGGGGGAGGGCTTCTCGAGCAACCGCTCGCACCGGAACAGCCCCGGGGCGATCTCTCGGCCCTCCATGATCCCGTAATGGCTCACGCGTTCCTCCGGGACGGTCTCCACCGCGATCACCGGCCCTCCCACCCGCTCGTACTGGGTCCACAGCTGGCGGAGCAGCGGCGGATCGCAGACGTGGATCGTATCCCCAAGCAGCACGCCGAAGGCCTCCGCCCCAGTATGGTGCCGCGCGAGCCCGATAGCATCGCCGAGCCCCTTCGGGAATCGTTGCCTCAGGTAGTGGAGCTGGGCGAGGCGCCCGAGTTCGGCGATGTGCTGGATCTCGGGACGGTCGCCGAAACCCTCGAGGTCCGGGGTGTGATCGAAATGGTCCTCGATGGCGCGCTTGCCCCGCCCCGTGACGATGAGCAGGTCCTCCGCGCCGGCGGCGATCGCCTCCTCCACGACATATTGGATGATCGGGCGGTCAATGACGGGCAGCATCTCCTTCGGCTGGCTCTTGGTCGCCGGGAGGAACCGGGTCCCGAGACCGGCGGCCGGGATGACGACCTTCATGCCCGGGGGACCTCCCGAACGGCCCTCGGCGCCGCGGCGGGCGCCGGTCGGTCGACCCGGTTGCCGACCCCCAGAGCGACCAGGCGGAGGCCCGCCCGGCGGGCCCGGGCCGGCGGCACGCAGCGACGGAGGTCGACGAGGATCCCCTGGGCCATGCGGTCGGTCCAATCCCTCCTCCACTCCCGATAGATCGGCCAATCGGTGTGGAGCACCGCGAGGTCCGCCCCTTCGAGGGCGGAGGCGACCGTCCCTCGGTACTCCACGTCGCCGACGCCGCGGAGGTGCACCCCTGCTCCGTTCTCCCATGCCGCCTGGAACTTCGGCAGAGCGACCGGGTCGTGGACGCGGGTCTGGACCCCCGCCCGCACGAGCGCCCGGACCAGGGGGAACGCGCGGGATTCGCGGACGTCGTCGGTCCCGGCCTTGAACGAGAGGCCGAGCACGGCGACCGCCCGGTGCTCCAGCGGCCCGATCGCCCCACGGATCAACTCGAGGGCGTGACCGGTCTGCTCCGCGTTCACCTCGAGCGTCGCCTGCCCGAGGCGGAAGCTCAGGCCGAGATCCGCCGCGGCCGTCACGATGGCCCGAAGGTCCTTCGAGAAGCAGCTTCCCCCGAAGCCGGGACCGGCGCGAAGGAACTTGGTTCCGATCCGGGAGTCCGATCCGACGCCGGCCAAGACCTCGTCCACGTGCACCCCGAGGGCCTCGGCGAGCCGGGAGACCTCGTTCGCGAAGGAGACCTTTATCGCGAGGAAGGCGTTCGAGGCGTACTTCACGAGCTCGGCCCCCGTCGGGGTGAGCTCGACGAGGGGAGCCCGGAAGGGCCGGTAGACCCGGCGCACCCATCGCCGGGTCCTGGGATCGCTCGTTCCGAGCACGATCCGCTCGGGCTTCAGCGCATCGCGGACCATCGATCCCTCCGCCAGGAACTCGGGGTTCGTGGCGACGCCGAGCCGCTCGGCGGGACGTCCCGTCTTCCGCCGCAGCAGGGGTTCGAGGAGGCCCTCGGTCGTGCCGGGGACGACGGTGCTCTTGATGACCACGATCCGGTGGGCCTCAATCGGGCGCAGGGCATCCGCGACCGTCCGTAGGCCGTTCGTGAGCGGTCGGAGGTCGATCCGTCCCGACCGCCTGGGGGGCGTCGGGAGGCAGACGAAGACCCCCTCGGATTCCGAGACGACCTCGGAGAGCTCGTCGGAGACCTGGAACCGGCCCCGGCGAACCATCCGGCCCAACAGGCTCTCGAGGCGGGGCTCGCGGACCGGACTCTGCGCGCGCTGCAGGCGGCGTCGCGTCGTGGGTTCGATGTCGTAGCCAAGGACACGATGGCCGTGGGCGGCGAGGCTCAACGCCGAGGTGAGCCCCATGTAGCCGAGACCGACGACGCCGAGGGGCAGCCCATTCGGTGGTCGTCCGGGGTCCCTCACAGGCCCAGATCCCCCCGACATCGCCGAAGGTGGCGGCCCTGGACCGGCGCCAACGGATCGATCGGAAGCCGATGATGGGGCCGCTCGGAACCCCAGTGGCACCGGCTCCAGTTCGGCCGGAAAAGGTCCTTCGCGAGGTCGACGGACCCGCTGCGGCGCCCCCGACGAACCCCGCGGTCGGCGGTCGTCCGCCCCCGACGGCATCGCCTCACGTTCCGTCCCCCGGTCGGTGGTCCGAACGTCCCTTACGGGGAGAGTTCGGGGTCGGCGTCATCTCCCAGATCCCCGAGGGCGGCCAGCTTCGTCGATCAGGGCCGAGATCGGAGGGATCGCTGCGGCCGACGCTGGACGACCCTTCCGGCGCCCGAGGCGGGAGCGAGGTCCTGGGCGCCGGTGCCGAAAGGAACGTCGAGGTCGATCCGGGGGTCAGGCCATGCCGCCCGAGGGACGCTCGGAGCTCGGGCGGGGGCGGGTTTCCCCAAGGGGGACCGCTCGAGTCGGGCACGGCCGGGTCGGTCGCCCGTCGAACGGGCGGGCCGTTACCGGACCGTCCGCCCCGGGCAGAGATGCCCGGGGCGGTTTCGGAGGGTCCGCTCGCGCTCGACGGGGCGGGTCGGTTCGCGGCCCCCGAAGGGGTCCGGGGTTCTCGGAGCGCCCCCGAGGGGGGATTGACCCAGGTCCCCAGCGAACCCCGGGACGCCGAAGTCGATGGGGAGGAGGGCCCGCCCCCCCGAGGTTCTCCCGGGGAGAACGGCTCTCCCGGATCGTCGGATCGGGACGGATGGCGGATCTTCCCCCGTCGGTCGAAGTACCCCTTGACCAGGAACAGGGCTGCCCCACCCCCGACAATCAGCGGAAGGAACGGGGCCCAGCTGGACACCGACCGGAACGGCGAACTCGTCGAGGGACCGTGGCCATGGGTGGCCACGACCGCCAGGACCGCCGTTAGCGAGCCGGCGGAGGTCACCTCGACCGTGGTGGACCGCGCGGCCGTGTCATTGACCCGGATCCCCCCGTTCGGGACCCATTGGGTGAACGCGAACCCCGGACAGGTCGGCGCGAGGGCGGCGAACGACGCCGAGGGCAACGCCGCGGTGCTCCCATCGTGTTGGAGCACGGAGTTCAGGGTGATCGGTCCGCACCCCGCCGGGTTCACGAAGAAACTGATCGTGTAGAGCGCCTCGTTCGAACTGCCGTGGACCGCCACCAAGAAGGAGGCCGTGACGGAGGCCCCCGTGGCGTCCCGGACGGTCAGGCTCACGGAGAAATTTCCTCCCGAGACGAACACGTACCGCGGATCGGTCGCGTTGGAGGCGGCGTTCGGGGCGAACCTCCAGGCGTAGACGAACGGTGCCGTTCCGCCGGAGACCAGAGACGTGAAGGCCACGGGCAGGGGCGTGGATCCCTTGCTGACGTTCGCCGAGATCGACGCCGTCAACGCCGGATCCACCACGAACGCGGCAGACGCGGTCGCCGCGCCCCCCTCCGAATCGGTCGCGGAGACGGCGACCGAATAGGTCCCCGGAGCGGTCGGGGCGCAAAGGAGGCTTGAGGTGTTCGCCGTGGCGCAGCCCCTCGGCAAGTTCGTGTACGTGAACGTGAACGGGGCAGCCCCTGCCGTGACGGTCGCTTGGAACGACGCGGTCTCTCCGATATCCACGGTGGCGGGCGAAACGCTCAGGGACACCCCCGGCCCGGGCACGACCTGCAGCTGGGAGGTCGCGTTCGCCGAGCCACCGACCGCGTCGTTCACCGACACGGTGACCGCGTAGGTTCCGAGGGCGGTCGGGGTGCACGGAAGACTCGCGACGTTGGAGGAAGCGCAACCGGCGGGGAGATTGGTGTAGGTGAAGGCGTACGGAGCCTGTCCGCCGGAGGCGTTCGTCGAGAGGAGGACCGACCCGCCGAGATCTCGGATCGGGGGCGAGACGGCCAGGGTGGCCAGCAACCGGGCATTGACCGTCAGGGCGACGGATCCGCTCGCTTGACCCCCCGCGGCATCCCGTACGCTGACTCCGACCGAGCTCGTCCCGCTCGCGTTCGGGCGGCAGGAGACGGAATTCGCGTTGAGGGAACCGCATCCCGCCGGCAGGCCCGACCAAGCGAATGCGAAGTTCGGCGAACCGCCGGTGACGGAGACCTGCAGGACGACGAGTTGCCCAACGTCGGCCGTCGCAGGGTTCGCCGTCATCGAAGCCACGACCGGGTCCGAGTGGACGGTGAAGGAGAGGGTCGAATTGCTGGTCATGCAGACGGGGCACCCCCACATCGCGGTGACCTTGACAGTGAACTGGCCCGAGACTGAAGGGGTACAGGCGAGGGTCGCGGAGTTCGAGCTCGAGCACCCGCTCGGCAGTCCGGTGTAGGCGAAGCTGCAGCTCAGCAGAGCGACATGGCACACCGAGGAGGCATCGAACGTCGAGGAGATGCCGACATCGTCCGGGTTCGGACTCGCGGTCAGGCCAGAGCTGGCGGCAGGGGCCACCTTCATGGTCAGTGCCGGAACCGCATGGGAACCCGCGAGCGGTGTCGGGGACGAGGCGAGCGCCAACACCCCAACGACCAGCAGGAACGTGAGCGCGGCGGCCCTTCGGAACGGGCGCGGCGGCAAGGAAACCACTCAGGTATTATCTTCGGAATACGACCTATAATCCCACCCTATCCCGATGGGTAGACCATTACCCCGAGGTGAGAAACCCCTCGCCCCGTCGGCGGCCGGGCGAGGGGGGTCCCCGAAGGGTTGTTCGTTGGGTCGCCCCGGGCCCGGCGGCCCCTTCAGAACGGGCTTGGTTGGTAGCCCTCGCCCCATCGGATCAGCGCGGGTCGACAGTTGGACGCCGCCGAGCATCGACTCCACTGCGCCTCCCGGGGCCGCCCAGAGCCCTCGCCGGCCGTTCGCCACCTCGCGTCCCGGTGGGGGCGGCTCGAGGGCGGGAGCGCTATCCGTAACGATACGCCCTATGGCGCGGTCATTTCCGCGGGATCGCCGAATGACATTCGACCATGGCGTTCCTCTCGATGGCTTGGGTCCAGATCCTCGTGACGACCGGCCTGATCGCGCTCTCCTTGGGCACCTCCGTCACCCTCTCAAGCGCGCCGCCTCGAGCCCAACTGGCGGCCTCGCCGCCCAACGTCGGAGCTCCCGGGGACGCGGCGGGGGCCAATACGACCTGCCCGTTCTCCGCCGGGAGCTGGACCTGTACCCT